>CAZSIW010000007.1:0-18184 GCA_964606755.1 uncultured Elusimicrobiales bacterium
TAATGACCGGCAGATCCAACGCGTACCTCAAACCGGGTTCGGCCGCGACAACTCCTGGAATAACATGGATTGTCGGCGCAACGCTGGTTTCGAAACTTTGTTCAAACGGCGGCATTAAGCCCTTAATTTCTGCCTCGATAACAGACGGCGATCCCTCTAAACGAATTTTTTCGATTATTTTAGGCTCTTCAATCTGATCGTTACAAATATTGTGAATATAGATCAATGTTACCATTTCTTTTTCTCCAACCATGCCGTGCCATATAAACCTGTGTCCGCAGATGGTCCCTGCCGGTATGGCGCCCCGGACTGTTTTAAGAGGGATGGCCGTGGTAAATACTTCATCCGTGCAATGGACACCGGTTAAGTTAAATCCCAGCCTGTCGCCCACTTCCCAGACGCCATCGCCATAGTATGTGGAGATGCCCCGTCTGATTGCTTCAATATTTACTTCTTCCGGTTTTAAACCATAGCCGAAAAACCTGACCCAATCGGATGTGTTGCCCTGGTCATCTTCGCCGCATTCCATAATGACCCGATCAACTCTCTCCATGGCAGCGCAAAGAACTATTGGAAAATAACTGGAATATAAACCGGGCATTAAACCCATCTGCAAAAAGGTTACGCCGTTTTCCTTTGCCTTATCGTCGATCATCTTTGTTACTGCCGGGTCTGACTGCCGCGAATAAGAAATCGGAATGGTGGTTATGACATTTTTTTTCGCTTCAAGCGCTTTAACAATGTTTTCAGCGCTGGGCATAAGCGAGCCTTTTTTCATAAGGCATGGGAGGTAACACATGATAACGTCGGCACTCATGGCAAAGACCTTGTCGATATTATCAGAAACAATAACGCCGGACTTCCCGAAACCGAATATCTCTCCGGCATCTTTACCTACTTTGTCGGGCGCTATGTCAATGACTCCGGCTAATTCGAGGCTTTCTTTTTCCATACACATTCTTACGGCAATTCTTCCAACGTTGCCCAATCCCCAGATAATGACACGATACTTCTTCATAATACACATCCTTTCATAATCTTTTTTCTATATTTAAGAGTTTCCCTTGCGCAATCGGCACATTATTTTGCTCTTTTATAATCGATATATCTGTAGCCATTTTTTCAATCGACTAAATAATAATGTTTTTATTATAATTATTTATTAATGTCATAATTTATAATTTACATTAATTATAAATACTTATGTTAAATAACAATGTTTTTATATCTGTTATAAAAACTAATGTCAATGATTTTTTGAAAGTTCGTGAGTTTTTGTTATGGCAATTTTAAATGAAAGTTTCACTATGCCGGAAAAATGTTTTGTGTCCCTTTGTAGACGTGGGCATAAGTCGGATATTTTCATGGCAGGGCGCATTTCTCAAACGCGCCGCTAAAGGATTGCCGGGAAGAGCAACCCTCACAGGGGAGCGTTCAAGGGAAGATTTTGAATCTTGGAATCTCAACAGGAATTGCGTAATAAAACATGTTCAATCTGCAAGATTAAATCGTATCCGGTTTCAACGACATGCTCGCGTGTAAACACTCCGGAAAATAAATTTTAAGAAAACTTTCACCTAACGCGCGGTAAAATCCGAAATCCTGCGGGTAAGCAATCGGGAAACCCTGTTTAAAAGACTGTGAGGCGTGAACTTGGAGAATCCCAAGTAGAAGATCCTGTTGTGAAATCCGGGAACGTATCGTTCCTTGCCCCGCATGAATGCTTTTACACCGGCGGAAGTGACTTCATCCACTTTCATGAAAGACATCTTTACCGGTATATAATCCAGGGGAACTCCCGCGTCTTCGATGAGATGCGTTCTTGTAAAAGGAGGATTCAACGTGGAAATTATTACTTTGCTCCCCCCGGGCAGTTCCGCCCTGATGGCCTCGGTAAGGCTCTGCGTGAAAGCCTTGGTGGCAGCATATAATCCGAGCGAGGGAACGGGCTGGAAGGCCGAGACGGAAGAGATATTCAGTACCCCACCTTCATCCCGTTCAATCATTGCGGGAAGAAAGAGACGACTCATTTTCGCATAGGCTATGCAGTTGAGCAGGATCATTGTGTTTAGCTTCTCTATGTTCATTTCTGAAAACTTCCCAAACCAGCAAATACCGGCATTGTTCACCAGAACGTGAACCTCTCTTACCTCACTGATGATATGCGTATGCAGACGTTCGGGGCCGTCGGATTCAGTGAGATCCATATAAAAAGTCCATGTCCTGATACCGAAATTCTTTTGGAGTTTTGCAGCCCAATTAGCAAGACTTTCTTTCTGTGCCGGAAGATCTACCAGCACAAGATTCGCTCCCTGCTTTGCAAAACATTCTGATAATCCCTTTCCGATACCCATTGCCGCCCCGGTCACAAGTACATTCTTGCCATTCACCCGCAATTTCATAGTCATGATATCCTTTTGTTGGTTTTTTGAATTTGATTTCAGTATGCGCTCAAAGTTCCATGCCGAAAGCGCAAACCGTATCATCCGGTATCCTGGCCGCCGGGATACGATGATGTGCCTTTTATGATGCTTTATGCCGGTCCCTCCGGGATGAACGCTTTGAAAACTCGGTCATCGTCAGACAAAACTTATTGTATATTGTCCGGCCCGACCCACGGCGTTGGATCATACAGAACAAAGGCATTGGGATTAAACCGATGTCCCACGGTTATGACCATGCCCATACAAATATAAAGCCTGTCATTTATTCTCCGGACTTCATCCTTCATATAGTAATCAATACCGCCATTGAAAGGACTGTAGTCAAGCTGGAAGGAATCCCTGTCATCAAGCCGTGATTTTCCGATAAATGTTTTCATCTTGAGTGTGCGAATGATTTTCGGCTGTCCGTTTTTCTTGATTTCCCACAGGTTGTATCCCCATCCGCCGTTCTTTTCGGAGGGAAAGAACGCCTTGCCCTTCCAGTCACCGGGACCGAGAAGATATTTTGTGTAGAATGGAGCGATCGGTCCCATGACACCAAGCTGAAGTATTTTGGCCTTGTATTCGCCGTTGACTTTTGAGAACTCAGGCGGCGGAGCCGCGTAAAAGAGTTGCATGACATCAGACTTTGAAAGTTTGTCTATGTCGGCCAGGGTTGCTTTTTCCGGAGGCACCCCAAGGATCTTCTCCACACTCCGGCCGTCTTGTCTGCCGATACCGTTTTGAAGGATGTTGATGCCCGTCAGGATAAGTATCGCAACAATCAGAATTCCAATACCTGTCAGAACTTTTATTCTCATCTTCATAATGCTTCTTCTTTATTTCTCCTTTCAAATATTTTCTTATCTTCTGTATCGGGTAATTTTATCATCCCTGCCGGCAGATCAGGTCTGCCTTCAACAACAATCCCCTTCTCCCGGCAAGAGCGGCTATTTTTCGTTTTCTCGCTTATCGGATTTTGCCATTTGCCTTCACATGCATGGCGAAATCCTCAAAGGCCGACCGTGTTGTATACTTAAATTTATATCCAAGCTCCTTCTTGACCTTGTCATTGCTTGCTATCCAGGGATAGCGAATAAGATTGAGGCTCGAGCTCGGGAATTCGGTCATGAACCTAACACGCAGACGCCACATGAGATTGTTCATAGGCCACAGAAGCCATACGGGTATTTTCAGAGGCCATCCGCCCAGGACGCGTAGCATCTCATCAAATGTCATGGTGCCGTCGGCTGCGAGGTTATACACCCCTGTCTTTTTATTCTTCAGCAGGAGGTACATAATCTCCACCAGGTCGTCCTCGTGGATATACTGGAACGGGGCGGTTGGAAGCGGAAGAATGCAAATTTTTTTGCACAAATGCCGGGACAGCGGATTGTTGAATCCGGGACCTGCCACAAAGCAGGGACGTATGACTGTCATGAGAATATCGGGGTGCGTCTTTTTAAACTCCTCAGACCATATCTCTAGCTCCTTCTTGTTCTTTGCATAGGTAAAGTTGTCATTTCCTCTCAAAGGGCTTTCCTCGGTGAGGAGCTCCGGGTTGTCGGGATGGAACCCGTATGCCGTGCTCGACGAGCAGTCAAGAATCTGTTTGACTCCGTAAGCCGCAGACGCATTCAGGACATTCTTTGTTCCATTCACGTTGATATCTTCCATGAGGGCAATGTTGTGGATGGGCGGCAGGATATAAGCGGTGTGGATGACGCAGTCGATGTTCCTGCCGGAGAAGACTTCTTTGAGGTCATCTCTTACATCATATTTCATGAACCTGTACTTTTTTGAAATGGATTGTGAAGGCCTGATGTCAATCCCGGTGATTCGCTTAACGTCAGGCTTTTCTTCAAAAAGCCTCACGAGCCTCTGCCCGAAATACCCGGAAGCTCCGGTGATAAGGATATGCTCCATAAAAGACCCCTTTCCCATTGATTTCAAAAAGTGAAATTCCCTCTCCGGAGATCGTATAAACATTCCCTGGCTTCAGAGATGTTGATGAAAAAGATTATTGCGCACCCCTGAAGCCCGGAGGACTGCTTATTTTCTATCTTATCAATAATCCCTCCCACTGACTGAAGGATGAAATCTCACAGGGATAAAATCTACTCCACCCATGTGATTTTGGGAAATTCCCTATCCACCGGCTTATCCAGGTGAACAGCAGGGTAACCCAGGGTAAGAATCGTGCCCACGGTACTATAAGGCCACTCCATACCGAGCCGCTTTCCGAACTTTTTCTTAGATCCCGGATCCATGTTCAACACAGTGGTAACGAATCCCACATAGCAGGTGCCGAGCCCCAGCGAATGGGCGGCCAAAACCATGTTCTGTGCGCAGATCCCGATACCCAGATCAGGATCTGAGATATGGAGCTGGTGTTTTAAAATGAATATGGCAACCGGCGCGCCGAAAAAGCAGTCTAACTGACCTTCGCCGAATTTGGGTGTCATAAGAGCCTGGATGGCAACCATGGGCCGTTGGTCGATGGCGTTGGGCTTCACAACGGCAAGCATCTTTTTTAAGGCAGTCCTGCCCGGGCCCTTACCCTGATAGAGCTTTGTGAAGAGGCTCAAGAATTTTATAGTTGATGCCGACATCTCGTGCATCATCGTTTTGTCGGTAACGACCACAAACTTCCACCCCTGGCAGTTTCCGGCTGAAGGCGCAAACCTGCCTGCCTCCAATACCCGATGGATCATCTCCCTGGGCACAGGGTCCTTCTTGTAGACGCGTACGGAACGCCTCCGGTAGATCACCTTCTCCACATCGGTTATATGCTCTTCGATCTCTGATAAAGGTGCCGGCATAGTCAGCATGAGCGGATTCGGCATGCCCTGGCCGACGGCCTTGGGATAATCAAAATCATAGGCAAACCTGCCCTTGCTTACCTGATAGTAATACGGAAATTCGAGCGCGCCCTGGGGGCACACAGCCTCACAGTTGTGGCACGCCAGACAAACCTTGCCGAAATACGGCATTCCGCTGAATTTCGGCTCCTGCAATCCGCAGCCAAGGCACCTCTTGCACTCCGCAGACGCCTGAGAATCCTCTAATGCGGTACATACTTCCATATCGGGCTGACTGAGTCTCTTTTCCACTGGAATCGCGGCAGCCTCATTCCGGGTTATTTTCTTAAAATCATTGATCGGAACATCTTTGTAATTGATCTCCTTCATCTCAGGCAATGTCGCCTCTTTGCCCCTGATAAAAGCGTCGATGGCCGCGGCTGCCTTCCGCCCCGCGCCGATGGCCTCTGATACCTGGCCAGGTCCCGTTGCGGCATCGCCGCCTGCAAAGATTCCTTTTTCAGATGTACGCCCCAGTTTATCCACTGAAAACCAGTTTGAACCTATAAGATTTTCGAACTCTCCGGCATTAAGGTCCTGCCCTATGGCAGGAATGAACGCGTCAAAAACAATGTCAAACTCGCTTCCGTTAACGGGAACCGGCCTTGGTCTGCCTGATTCATCCGGTTCTCCAAGCGCCATCCCCTGACAAGTCACTGTGGATTCTTTTCCATTATTCGATATTGCAACCGGAGCACACAGGAATTTGATCTTCACTCCTTCTTGTATGGCTGCATCAACCTCTTCTTTATGTGCGGGCATTTCGGCGACGGTCCTGCGATAGAGAATAGTTACTTCCGAACCCATCCTCCGGGCCGTCCGGGCCGCGTCGATGGCCGTGTTACCGCCGCCTGCGACGACAACCTTTTTTCCCGGTTTGACTGGTTTATTCTCCTTTACGGACTTCAGAAATGCCAGACCGGAATAAACATTATTTGCATCTTCGCACTTTACAGCCAGAGCGGTGCTGTTCTGTGCCCCCAAAGCCACATAAATTGCTTTAAACTCTTTCTTCAGATCATTGAGCGATATATCCCTGCCAATCGTGACATTCAGTTTCATGGTGATGCCGATGTCAATGATCCGTTTCAGTTCACTGTCAACAACCACCTCCGGAAGTCGGTAGCGGGGAATGGCATAGGTGAGCATACCTCCCGGCTTTGCCGCTGATTCAAACACCGTTACCTGATACCCGAGTTTTGCCAACTGATAGGCACATGACATTCCCGAAGGACCGGACCCGACAACTGCGACTTTTTCTTTGATGATCCTGTCAGGTTTTTCAAAGGCGAGACCCTTATTGATAGCATAGTCTCCGATAAAACGTTCCATGTTGTGGATATTGAGCGGGCTGTCCACCCCCGACCGGTTACAGGAATCTTCACATAAATGCGGACAAACTCGTCCTGTGATTGCAGGCATGGGGTTTGTAGCAATGATCACTTTCCAGGCATCTTCATACGAACCGCCTTTGGATAGAAGCTGCATATAACCTCTGATGTCTGTCCCCGCCGGACAGCGGTACTGGCATGCGGCCTCTTGCTTTGAGGAAGCCTCTTTCCGTTGAACCATCTCTATGGTCTGGCATGGACACTGCTTAATGCAAACACCACACCCAATGCACTTATCCAGGTCCACCTTGACGGAAAACGGCCGGTTGGTTACCGGCGGATCGTTCATGTAAGTAAACTTACTCGGTTGAAATGATCCTGTCATTGCTCATACTCCTTTCCCTAAGTATTGATTCGCATGTTATCAATTTATTCTTATACCATCTCTTTTCCGTGAACAAGTTTTGTTCGCTTCAAAACCTTTAAATGGAGGGGTGGCCGCCCCGGAGTAACCAGCAAGCATTAAACACCATAGAAACCATTATTCATATCGGGAGCGGCCACTAACAGAAGAAGACTGCCTCGGGTGGTGAAGGGCCATTATACACCCGGGATAGCCTCTATGACCAAGGTTCTAATATTCTCTGTTCGTTCTTTACTCAAACCTTTTCCAATATGTGAATGCCCATGGCTGCTTCCTCGACGCCGATATTACCGCCGCCGTTTTCCGCGAGTCCCAGCCTTGCTCCATCTATCTGTCTTTTTCCGGCTTCTCCCCGGAGTTGTATAACAAGTTCATGAATCTGGGAAAGGCCTGAAGCGCCAATGGGATGTCCCTTGCATTCCAATCCGCCGCTGACATTGACAGGCATTTTGCCTCCCAGCCTTGTCGCTCCCGATTCCGCAAATGGTCCGCCCTCTCCCATGGGACAGAGCCCCATGGATTCCGTCTGATGGAGTTCCCCCCACGACGTGGCATCATGAACTTCCGCGAAATTGATATCCTTGGGATCAACTCCCGCCGCGTTATAGGCCTTATGCGCAAGGCGCTCGCCGATATCGGGCGCGTTGATGTCGCGGTCGGCGCCCGTCCCGAGAATGGACGCTCTGATCCGCACGGGCCGCGCATTTGTCAATTTTTTAAGAAATTTCTCCGAACAAATGATGGCTGCCGCCGCGCCGTCGCCAACAGGGGCGCACATGGGCCGCGTTAAGGGATAGGCTACAGGTTTTGCGGCCAGAACTTCTTCCACAGACATGACCTCTTGATACTGGGACAAAGGATTAAGAGATCCATGGAAATGATTTTTTGAACATATCACCGCCAGTTGGCGCTGAGTTGAATTGAAACGGCTCATGTGCCACCGGGCGCCCATGGCATAGGCATCCATAAAAATGCTGCGCCCTTCCCCCGGAGCAGATTGGTCTTCAGGAATCTTTACGGTAAAAGTTTTACTTAATTCCATTATATTTTCTATATGCTTTGCGAAATTACCCACATCCATGCAGGTTGCGTAAGCGCCCAGGGACAAGGCTTTATTGGAATTAGTGATCTTTTCCGACCCGATGGCCAGCGCCACATCGTACATACCCGCCCGAATCCCCGTATACGCCAGATGGAGGGCGGTGGAACCGCCGGCACAGGCATTCTCCACATTGGCAATAGGAATATTGCCGACTCCCATATTGCGCATGACCACTTCACCCCGGATGGAATGCTGATTATCAAACATCCCCCAAAATGAATTGGCAAAAAATACCGCTTCCATATCTTCTTTAGTGAGACCGGCGTCTTTTAAAACCAGTTCAATGGCCTCATGCGCCATACTCTGAACTGTCTTATCGGGATACTTGTTAAATCTGATCATACCGGCGCCGATTACATAAACACTTTTCATGAACAACTCCTTCTCAATTTTGTGCGCGAATTTCTTCCTGTAAAATCAAAACGGTCAATACCATTTTCAACGATGGCTGTCCGTTAGCCTCCATAAGGTCTTTCTCCGTGGAGAAGTTCGTTGCCTATGGCAAGCGTCAGACTCTCATTAGAGCCGTCCTCGATCCTGGTGGAAGTGATGTCGCGGAATATCTTTTCAATGACATACTCCTTGGTAAGACCATTGCCGCCAAAAATCTGGAGGCAATTCTGGGCCACGTCAAAAGCAACTCTCGAACAGTACACTTTGGCGGCCATGGAGTAAGTCGTGTTAGGCGGAAAATCCCAGAGATTGTACATCATCACGTTGCGCGAAAGCTGACGGGCAGCTTCGATGCTGATGAACATCTCGGCAAGTCTTCTTTGCACATCCTGGTGCTCGCATAAAAGTTTGCCGCCCTGAACCCTTTCCTGGGTGTACTTGAGTGTCTCTTCAAAAGCGGCTCTGGCGCCTCCCAGGCACATAATGGCCATATGGGCATTGGCCGCGCCCAGCACGAGGTCGGTCATTTGTTCGTAGGAATCTGACAGCGAGAAGATACGCTCCTTGGGCACCCGCACATCATCGAAGTAGATCTCGCCCTGGGGGAGGTCCCTCTGGCCGATCTTCTCTAACGGTTTTCCCCTGGTAACGCCCTTGTCAGTGAGATCGGCAATGGCGATGCCTCCGCCCGCCAATCCCATCGAGGGATCGGTGCCGAAGAAAAGCAGGGACATGGATGCCACGGTTCCGTTGGATACCCAGGCAGCCTTCTGTCCGTTTAATATCCAGTCGTCGCCGTCTTTTTTGCCAACGAGTTGATGGGTTATTTTGGGATTGTGAAAGTGAGGTTGAAATGGCGTTAGGATGTCCGAACCATGTTCCGATTCCGTGATAGCCCAGCATCCCAGCATCGAGCAATCCGTATCCGCCACGTAAGGTTTGAGAACGATATCCTCAAGCTGAGGATATTCCGCCATGATCATGTTTGCAAAAAATGTGGGGAAGACGTCAACACCGCAGGAAACGGCAATGCCTATGCTGGCTACCGCCATCTCCTCAAAAAAGATGTGGAGCCCCAGGGGATCGAGTCCGATACCTCCGCTCTCCTGAGGGATGAAGATTGTGTGGTACCCGAGTTCATGAGCCTTCCTCATACAGGTCCAGTAAGGTGAATCTTTCTTAGCCACGTCTTCAGCGCTCATTTTGTCGAGCTCGATAGAGGCCGGTCTCACCACTTCTGTGGCGAATTTCCTTACAGCCTTCTTGAGAGCCTCGTGCTCTTCCGTCAACTGTATCGGGTTTGCCGCGTGCAGGTCAAGATAATCGTATGCCATTGTATTCTCTCCTTATTGCCGAATTTGTGTAATATTTAAAACCTGTAGACATTGGCCGCGTCCTTGCTGAATTCATCACGTAACACGCGATCGAGATTTTTCTCGGAAGCGGTTTTTGGAATGTCGTTCACGACCTGGAGAAACTGCGGTATATAGCTCTTCTCCAGAGCCTTATTCAACTCATTGGAAATCTTCTTCATATCCAGTTTCGCACCGGGCGCTAAAACCACGGCAGCCACGATGTCGCTCTCGCCCGGCGAACCTGATTCCGCCGGAATGCCGTACACGCAGACGTCGCTCACATAGGCCAGATCGGCTAAAGCCTTCTCTACATACTCAGGCAGAATGAAATCCCCCTGGCGGCGCAATCCTCCGCCCTTGCGGAAATCGAAGAACAGCCAGCCTTTCTCATCCTTGTGGCACATATCGCCGGTCCGGAGCACTCCGCCTCTTGTTTTTTCTGCGGAAGCCTTGTTTTTTCCCAGGTACTCCACTTCCACTTTGCCCTGTTTCTGGGCCACGACCAACTCCCCGATCTCACCGGGCGCGCATTCGGAATCGTCGTCGCGTACGATCTTCATCTCCATAAGCCCTTCTATGGGTTTTCCAAAGGAACCGATGGGGCCCTCCCCCGGAGGATTGTGCGCGAATCCGCCCTCCACCGCTCCGTACCACTCATGAATCTTCACATTGAAGCGTTTCTCGAAGTCCGCCCAAATACTCAGCGGCGTCCCGGCGCTTAATACTTTGCGTACGGGATTATCCGCGTCGTTTGCCGCTCTGGGTTCGCTGTAGATGCCCATCATCATTCCGCCCAACAGCGAGAAGGTAGTGCAACCATGCTTGCGGCAGACGTCCCATAGCCTGCTTTTGGTGAACTTGCGGCTGATGACCGCGGGGATGTTCAGCATGAGAGCGGGTATCAGAGTGACCGACTGGGCGTTGCCGTGGGTTAGCGAAAGACCGGTGTAGAGCTTGTCGTCAGCAGCGTATTGCCAGATGAACTGGGCAAGCATTGTGAACTGGGGCATCCTGTGCGCTTTGATGACCACACCCTTGGGGTCGCCCGTTGTGCCGGAGGTATAGATAATTTCAAACGGCGTGTTCAGTTCCCTGTTCATGTTGCCCGGCAGACCGGCTTCCGGACCTTCGAGTATTTCGTTCAATGACGGAAACTGATTGAGGATAGGCTTTTCAAAGCCTTCCTTGTACGCTACACCTATCACCTTCACGTCTTTAAGCTCCGCGAGCGATTTTTCCACATCAGGAGCAAACTCGTTGGTAAAGATGATCCCCTTTGAATTCGAATCCTTGATCTGGTAACTCAGTTTGCTCCCTTTGGAACGCGGATCAATGGGGACGACTACCGCGCCCGTGATGGATGCCGCAAGCAGAGTATAGAGAAATTCCGGATGATTGCGCATGACCAGACTAAAACGGTCACCCTTGCCGATTCCCGCTGATTGAAGGGCTTTGGCTATCTTGCACCCGTTCAAGAACAAATCTTTATATGTAACGATCTCGTCTGAGAGTTTCTCTCCGTTCTCAAAGGTAATCACCGGGAAGTCCGGCATTTTCTCGCACTTTTGCGCTACCTCATCAGAAAATAGCCCTTTTACATAGTCTTCAGACATAGTAACTCCTTGTTCATATATTACAGTACTGCACGCGGCATACGGATTGCTATATGCCGTGTTTCTTCATATATTCTGGATACATCTCGTAGGCGGGCTTCAACACCGGCAGGAGCTTCATAACCTTGGCGATGTTGCCCTTTGACTTGATCTTGCGCGTAGCGAGCGCCACAGGTAGACTCAGATCTTTCTTCCAGTAGGCGTGGCAAACATCGCCAGCAAGCTGCATGGTAACGTCGGCCTTGAGGTTCTGATCTCCAAACTCAACCCCATCCGGACCGACCCAGAGGATGGCGCTTGGATCAGAGATCTCAAATTTGATTTGGACACCGGATTCTTTTAATAACGTGCTGAACTCAGGCTTATCATAGAGTGCCTTCCAGAAACCGCCGAGTACTTCATAGAGATATTCCGTATTCTTAAAAATCGCCATAGCTATCCTCCTCTTTCGTGTTTTTAATACCGGAGCATATGAAGCATGAAGTCATATGCATTTTTGTATTACGTTCCAAAAGAGCAACAAATGTGCCAACAACGCGCACGCGTGAATCATCGCGTCAAGACCCGCGTTTTGAAAGGACTATAGGGTGTCTTTGCTGTTTAGAATGCAATGGCAGGCAAGGGATCGATTTCGCATCTATGCATATGACAGAGAGATATCTTTTTAATATCCAATTTAAATCAAGTTGTTAAACGGTTTCGCATTTCGTCCAATCTTTTGCGCGAATGCGAATGACTCATCTAGGTGAGGCGGCTCTTTTTTCTGTAAAGCGTTGAAAGATCAAGCCCGGACAGGATGGATGCCTGTTTAAGGTCTTCCCCTGTATCGGCCATCAGGTTCTTCATATACCGTGACTCGAAAAGAGCCTTTGCCTGTTCGTAGTTATGCGGCATGTCTGTTGCCTCCCGCGGGTCATTACAACCATTGCGGTATTCACGGGGAAGGTCTTCCAGCGTTATCATCGGCCTCCTGGAAAAGACGGCTATCCTCTCCACAAGATTGCGCAGTTCGCGCACATTGCCCTCCCAGGGGTACTGCATGAGACAGGCAAGCACCTCCGGCGGAAATCGCTTTTTTTTGATCGCGTTTCGCTCGCACACCTGATGCATGAAGTGATCCAGCAGTAACGGTATGTCTCCGCTCCTTTCCCGCAGAGGCGGGACTTCGATCCGGATGACGTTGATGCGATAGAAGAGGTCCTTCCTGAAATCACCCTGCCTGATGAGATTCGCGAGGTCGGTATTTGTTGCGGAGATGAGCCTGAAATCCACCTTGATGGACTTGGCCCCTCCGACTCGCATGATCTCGCATTCCTGAAGAACTCTCAGCAGCTTTACCTGGAATGACGGCGATGTTTCTCCGATTTCATCGAGAAAAATAGTCCCGCCCCGCGCCGCCTCAAAATATCCCTTCACCGTGGCATTGGCCCCGGTAAACGCCCCCTTTTCATGGCCGAACAGAGTGGGTTCCAGGAGAGTCTCGCTCAAGGCCCCGCAGTTCACGGCAAAAAACGGCTCATTTGCGCGGGGACTATGGGCATGGATATACCGGGCAATCAACTCCTTGCCTGTCCCGCTTTCACCCAGGACAAGCACCGGAAGATTCAACTGAGCCGCTCGCGCGGCCTGCTCGATGATCGTTTCCATGGCTTTGCAGGCATACACCATTTCCTGACCGGCGGCCCCGGAGATGATTTCCTGTTTCAACCGCTCGTTCTCGCGGATGAGCATCCTGCGTTCGAGACAGTTTTTGATGTCCAGCTTGATTTTATCGATACTGGCAAACGGTTTGGCAAAGAAATCGTTAGCGCCGAGCCTCATGGCTTCGATGACAGAATCCATGTCGCCGAAAGCCGAGATCATGATAATCATGGTAACCTCATCCAGAATACGAATGCGCTTTAGGACCTCCATGCCGTCTATGCCGGGCATGCGGATATCCATGATGATAAGGTCAAAGGCCTCGTTCGCCCATTTTCTGAGCGCCTCAGCGCCGTCTTTCGCGAAACTCACGCGGTAGTCGTCTTTGGAGAGAATCCCCTTAAAGTAAGTTCTGGTGTATTCCTCGTCGTCCACTACGAGTATATTGGATAGATCTTTTTTCATTGCATCCTCATCTGTTAGCCGGCAAGTAGGTGGTAAAAACGGATCCCTTGCCGGGCGTGCTCTCAACGTTAATCCTGCCTCCGTGGTCCTGGATGATCCAGAAAGCAAGGCTCAGTCCGATGCCCGTACCGTCATCCGCCTCCTTCGTGCTGAAAAACGGCTCGAACACTCTGTGAATGTCTTCCTCCGGTATCCCGCAGCCGGTATCGGTTATGGCCACGACAACCTGCCTCCCCCGAAAGCGGTCAGACCCGCACGTAACCGTGATGACACCTTTGTCGCCTGAGGCCTGCGCGCTGTTGAGAAGCATGTTCATAAAGGCCTGCTGCAGCAGCACCGGGTCGCCGCTGATGATGGGCGTGGATCGATAGATTCGCTCAACACTGATGTCCTTGAACATCGGATGCTGCTTTATGAGCATGTCGATGCCCGTGTCGAGTACTTTCCTCATGTCTATATCCACCTTGGGCGCGTCCTGCTGCTTCCGGGAGAAACGCAGTAGTCTGGAGATAACTTCTTTGCAGTTAACGCCTGCATCCTTGATCATCTTCACATAAGGGTATTTCTCATCGTCCTTTCCGATTTTTTCCAGGAGCACATCGGCAATGTTTACCACGCCAACCAGCGGATTATTGAGCTGATGCGCAAGGCCGCTGACAAGCTCGCCGATAAAGTTCATCTTCTGCGATTGTATAAGATTCTTTCTGAGCTGATACCTTTCCTCTATGTCCACAGCCAGAAACAGGGTGGCAATATTCTTGCTATCCGCTTTATTCTTTATCTTGGTGCTGTAGAGTTCAATGGGGAAACTGGACTTGTCGGAACGATATATATATAAAGTGTCGAACCAGAGATCTTGAGATGAAAACGCAACATCGATCTTGGAGAGCTCCTCTTTGGGGAAGAACCGGTCCACCGGGGAGTTGTACACCTCGCCCGCCTCGAATCCCAGCAACCGCTCTGCCGTCTTATTGAAGAAGACGACCCTGCGCTTGCTGTCAACCGATATGACCATGTTGGGTGACGCATCGAGCAGATGCGCCAGATAGTTTTGAGACATCCTCAATTCTTCGCCCGTCTTCTCGGCCTTGCGCTTCTCCCGGTAGAGATCGTCTTCAATCTCCACAAACAGAGCGATCTTTTTTTGCTCCGTGAGCCTGTGTGTCAGAAACTTTATAATCATGTCCCGCTTATAGAACTGGGGATAGTAGTGATCGATGACCAATAAATTGTTGAGATCAGTGCTGGTTGTTACTTTGTTGAAGAACTCCGTAATCTGAGGATAACCAAAAGCCTTCCTGTAAACATCTCTCGCATCCTGGCCGATAAGCAACTTACGCTTCTTGCGGGTATTCTGCTCTTGTTTCTTGTTGAGGTACGCGATAGTGCCGTCTTCATTTAACAGGATCAACCCTATGGGCGCGTCTTCAATGATGGCTTCGAGGAAACTTGTTCGCTCTCTGAGATTGTTAATCTCATGAAGGGACGCTGCATCAGCTGCAGGCTCATCCTGTTCATGGAAAATAAAAGTGATGAGATTCTCGGCGGGGATGGAGTGCATTGTATAGTTCCTGTTGCCAAGCGCCACACTCCGGCATATAATGGGTTCATGGAGTGTTTCATTTCCGATATACGGCCTTAGTTCTGGCAATATATCCAAAATACTGCTGTCGGCATTGAGGGGGGCGTCTTTGGCCAGGATCGTACAGCCCGGAGTTGCATCAATGATCTTGAAATTCTTTGTGGTTATAATCACCGCTTGGGGCATGGTCATTCTCCATAGTATCCGCTAATCAAGATCGGTAGATGTAATCAATCGTTCCGTATGGAAGAAATTCTGATAAAACATTGTTTATCTAAACGTGCGATATAGGAAAATTCCGTTTGTATGTCAATTCTTTTTAAAGTGGTCATCTCTTTGTGAAATATTGCACAGGCCGGTAGAATCAGAAATACAATGCAACAAGCCGTTAAAACACCGGGGTGTGTCCGAGTCTTTTCTTCCCGGCCACATAAGCGGGTTTAGAAAATCGATCGGGTTTTTTTAACTTGATTGATAGGTATGAGAGAAGAAGAATATTATCCCTGCATTTTTTTTCCGGCAGCGGGATTTTCGATAGCACGCCATATAATATCAATGTACATGTTGGTATAGGATGTCAGGCTATCTTTTCTTTTCAAATATAACCACATATAGACAAAACGATGAATTATACCATAAAGTATATCGAACATGAATTCGGCGGCGATATTCGGATCAAGAAGGCCTTTGGCCTGCCCTTCCCTTAAAATATCAATAATCCGCGTCGACAGGTCTTTTTGCTTAAAGGTTTCATCGGCCATCCAGGTCTTTAACGGTACAGTCATGATGACTATGGCGCTTATATCCGGATTTTTTTCGTAAAAATCAAGAATGACCCATATGGTTTTACGAATCCTTTCTTTGACGTCTTCCAATCCCTGCAAATGCTCAACCAGCTGATTATCTAAGCGCTTTATCCATTCATTTATAAAGGCAAAAAGTAATTGTTCTTTACTTTCATAGTGCATGTAAACTGTATTTAATCCAATACCGGTTTTTTGCGCGATTTGCCGCATGTTGACCTGATGAAAGTCTTTTGAACTGAAAAGTTCCTTCACCGTTGCCTCCAGAGCAACCTTGGTCGCCGGATCCAGCATTTTTTTCTTATTTGTCTGACTCATCGTTTAGAATCATCCTAAAAACATCGTTTTGGGTTTCGTTTGTTAACGATATTGTTTCTACCGGAAAGAAGTATAAGAACAACGGTCTGCCATGTCAATGGAAAGATAATCATGTTACTGGATGATTTTTACACCCATTACAAAAAAGCAAAAGTTTGGCCGGGTCTTTTGCGGCCTGTTGCCCAAATGAAATCCATCCAGGGCGCGTTTCATCAAACGCGTCGCTTTCTTGTCCCCCGCCGCCTCTATCCATCTGCGTCGCTTCGTGATACCATATTCTGTTGAGGATATTTAATGACATTATTATTTTAGTCGAGGCGAGTCTTTTTGACACGCCCCGACTTATTCTTCATTTAACTTACAGGCCTCCACGCACAGGCAAAACATAGAGTATTCCACTATTAGTCGTATTTGGATCGTACATGAGTTCGCCATACAGCGTATCGATTAACCACCCCTGGGTCAAATCACCGGCATACGCAGTAGACGTCCAATAATAGCCTGGGGACGGAAAACTAAACCCTTGAGCGCCTAACCAGCTATAGGGTGAAGCTTGACCTATATTGACAAGACTTCCCATTTCATTGTTATTGGGCATGCGCCAGTCGCCCGCCTTTGAGCCATCCGTAAGCCCGCATATGCCGCTTTTCAGAGTATTTGCGTCGTTAAGCGCCTGTGCCCATGATATGTTTGGGCCAAGACAGTTGGCATTTTTAAGCCACACAAGCCCGGTGAGAGTGTCTGTTATTGTTCCGTCGCCGTTATCAGTAAACCGCGGATTCGGCCAGGCAGCGCCTTCCCGCAAATCCCCGTCATCGGAGACGGCATAGGATGTGGTCTGGCCTGTTCTGGGCAGGCTAATCACACCGGAGTGTCCGGTGCGCACCGGCCAGACATTGTTAGAAGCGCTCGACTTATCACCCCCGGTATCGGAGCCGTCTTGCATCTGAACCATCCACGCCTCCGAGGTATAACCGGCATACGTGGTGGACGTCCAGTAGGATGCGGCCTGCACATTGCTGAAACCCTGGGCCGAATTATTCAGCCAGACCGATGTATTGGCTTGGCCGTAGTTTATAAGGCTGCGTAGTTCCGTCCTGTTGGGAAGCCGCCAATCGTTATGCCCCTGATAATTACTGGTATTGAGGCAGGCCACATAATTTAACGCCGACGTCCAGTTTATGGCGCCGCCTGTACAGGAGCCGGCTGTTGGCGTGCTTCCGTCTTTTGTCCACATCAACCCGGTCAAATTATCAGTTACAGTCTGATCGCCGTTATCTGTAAACCGCGGGCTTGGCCAGACAACGCCTTTCTGCAAAGCGCCGTCATCGTCCGTGGCATAAGATGTCGTCTGGCCTGTCCTGGGAATTGTGCTTTCCGCCACAGTCACCGTAACAGTGTACTTCGCTGTTTTGCCATCCGCCGCGGTTACCGTATAGACGACAGGATTGGTAAAGTTATTCACCGTAAAGCCGCTTATCTGCAGCGTCGTGCCTACGCTTACGCTCTGGCCTGTCGTGGCAAATGCCGCAACCAGCGCTTTGACACTTGTTCCATATGGCATTGTCACGGCAATTGTTTTTGCTGTTTCATCAATCGTGCCGGTAACACCGGCCAGATAATAGCCGGTGATCGCTTTGGCAGAGGACGCCGCCACCGTTACAATAACCGTGTATATCGCCGTCGAACTGTCAGCGGCGGTTACCGTATATTGCACCAGGGAAGAAAAGTCATTTACCGTTGTCCCGCTTACCTGTGCGGTTGAACCAACGCTTATGCCCTGTCCCGTCATCGTAAACGTTGCCGTAAGTTTGGTAACGTCTGTTCCATAGGGCATGGCCACGGCTATTGTTTTCCCCGATTCGCTGATTGT
>CAZSIW010000007.1:18284-19377 GCA_964606755.1 uncultured Elusimicrobiales bacterium
GCGGTTACCGTATAGGCCACCGCAGAGGTAAAGTCGTTTGCCGTAACTCCGTTTACCTGCATCGTTTTGCCCACCTTAACGCTCTGGCCTGTAGTGTTGAATGCCGCGACCAGCGCGGTGACATCTGTGCCATACGGCATGGTCACGGCTATTGTTTTTCCTGTTTCGTTTATCGCACCGGCAACTCCGTCCAGAGAATACGATGTAATCGCTTTGGCCGATGATGACGTATTAGAAGACGAACTGCATCCCAGCGCGGCTAAAAGAAACATTGCCGCCAACAGCATATACATTTTTTTCATTTCACTTCTCCTTTATTAGAAAAACTTCACCAATCCGCGAAGGACATATGAGGTTTTTATTATTGTGAAATTATAAATAAAAAAAGGAGCACAGTAATGCTCCTTTTAATGATAAATGTGATGTATTTTTTTTAATCCGTCTGTTTTCTGTCTGTGCACGCGATCTGCCACTGTTTCCTCAATCTTCATTTCCATTAGATTCCAATGCAGGCATATGAAACCGGAACAGCATTTTTAATGTGTATATTTCTATAATATAGTAAGGATAATGTCAATAATTATAGCATTTTTTATTCAATTAATATTTTTAGAAATGCAGCCCAAGGGGGTGGAACCAAAACGAAGGTCTTGTCCTTAGACCTGTATATCAAAACAATGTCTCTTCCTGTCGTAGTCCGGGTCTTCAGACCCGCCTGCTCGGCGCACCTAAAGGTACGCACTACGAATACCAGCACATACCTTGGCATGATTTATTTAAAGAGGCATCACAGGCGTATATATTTAACGAAGGCCGAGTCTTTAGACCCGCTAAAGCGCGGCAAAAGCAACGCGCCACATTATATCTTTTTCCTCCCCCGTCGCCCCTGCGACTCCCCCTCTAAAGGGGGACAAAAGGGGACTGAAAGATTTCACCCCTGTATTCTATTTTTTATTTTTGAAGACACGGTTAAAAATAAAATCCAGATTCTTCAGGAAATTTTTCACATTGAAAATTACCGCCAGTTCTTTTTTCTGAATGTACCTGGTTACGATGGGATCTTTTTCGAGCAAATCCCGGAACTCCAAACCTT
>CAZSIW010000008.1:0-19142 GCA_964606755.1 uncultured Elusimicrobiales bacterium
ATCGCTGTAATACCGTACGGTAAAGAAAAGCCGGTAGACTCCGGCAATAATGAAACCGCCTGGGCAAAAAATCGCAGAGCAGAAACAAAGATCAGCGTAAGCAAAGTCAGTTCGAGTTCCGGTATCCGGGAGTAACAGCCGGCTTCCAGGGAATATTACATGTTAAAATCAACATATCTTATTTGTCTGCTGGTTCTTGTTGCGTTCTGCGTCTCTGTTGAAGCAGCCACTAAAAATGTGCTCATATTGTATGACCAGGGTGAGGACAAACAGGAACCGGCGTTGGCCGACGCGAGGTACCTTACTAATCTGCTGGGACATTTTGATACCAACGTAAAGTTAACCCCGGTAAAAGAATATAAACCCGGAAGCATGGATTCCAGCGATGTCGTATTTTATGTGAGTTATGAAAATGAGTTTGTTCTACCGGAAGTTTTTAAACGCGAAATATTCGGTTTCAAAAATACTTTTTGCTGGATAAACAATCAGCTGGGCGAGCTTGATCAGAAGATGTTGCTACAAAAATACGGTTTCCATTTCAAGGAATACAATGAGGATAAAGGTTTTAATAGGGTCATTTACAACAATGTAGTATTTCCCAAAGGGGATGAAAACATAAACATTGTTGAGATCGATAAGCCTTCGGCTGTTAAAGTTAAAGCGTATGCGGTAAATAAAGAGGGCGTCAAAGCGCCTTATATTGTTCATTCCGGCAAATTTTGGTTTGTGGCTGATTCCCCGTTCGCGTATAGTTCGGAAAAGGACAGGTATTTGGCTTTCGCCGACGTGCTTCATGACATTGTGGGAGAAAACCACAGGCATAAGCATACAGGGTTGGTACGCATAGAAGATGTTAATCCTACCAGTGATCCGAAATCACTCATCACTATCGTGAAGTATCTTAAATCACAAAATGTTCCATTTGCTGTTGCTCTCGTGCCGGTTTATGTCAATCCAAAAGAGAAAGTAGAAATTCATCTCGGTGAAAGGCCAGAATTGCTGTCTGTGTTAAAGGAAATCCCAAATTTTGGCGGGTCTTTTGTTCTACATGGATATACTCACCAGTACCATGGAGTGACACCTGAAGATTATGAGTTCTGGGATGACGTGGCTGATAAACCGGTAATAGGGGATTCTGTTGAATACGCGTCCTTGAGAATTGAAAAAGCTATTAAAGAATGTATTGATAACGGTATTTATCCTTTAGCATGGGAAACACCGCACTATGTCGGCTCGGAAAACACATATCTTGCGGTTAAAAAATTTTTCAGCGTTGTTTATGGAAGAAGAAATGTCATGGAATACATCGGAACCGACCAGTTCTTCCCATACCCTGTGAAAGATGTTTTAGGCCAAGAGGTGATTCCAGAAAATCTGGGGTATATAAGAGGTGAAAATCCTCAGCCGCAGGAACTTCTGTCGGCCGCAAAACTGAATCTTGCCTTGCGGGACGGTTACGCCAGTTTTTTCTTCCATCCTTTCATGAATATAGATTATTTAAGAACCACGATAAAAGGCTTGAAATCAATGGGCTATAAATTTGCCGACATAAAAGAGTTCTCGCCGGTAGTATCAACAAAAGATCTTATTGTTTTGACACGGCATCACAACGTGCTGGTAGAAACAAGGGATAAAGAACAAGTGCATCTCAATTAAGGAGAAAAATGCTTCAGAATAACCTGGTCAATAACAACAGTGATAATGGTGATCACAATAATAAACCCATCTTTCGCGTGGGGCTTGTTCAGCTGGCCATGCGTCGGCCAATTACTATAGTCGTGCTTTGCATCGCCATCGCCCTTGGAGCAATTGCGTCTCTTTTCAACATGCAGTTCGACATTTTTCCCGACCTGGGAACCCCGCAGATTTTCGTTGTGGAGCCTTACGGTGGTTTGAGCCCGGCACAGGTTGAAAGTTTCCTCACTTACAACTTTGAAAGCCAGTTTTTCTATGTTAATGGAATTGAACACATCGAGTCCAAGAGCATAGCCCAGACCTCCATCATCAAGTTGAGGTTTTACCCCGGCACCAACATGGCGGCCGCGATGGCTGAGGTGGTGGCTTATTCAAGCCGCGCGCTCAAGAACATGCCGGCCGGCACTTTGCCGCCGTTAATACTGCGTTTTGACAGCGGGAGTCTGCCAGTGGGAGACCTTGTGTTCTCCAGTCCGGGCCGCAGCCTCGGGGATATCGAAGACTACGCCCTCAACTATGTCAGGCCCCTTTTGGCTACTCTGCCTGGAATTTTGGCGCCAAACCCTTTCGGCTCCTCCCCCCGCACCATTGTTATCAACGTTGACCCAAAGCAATTAAGCCGCTACAGTCTCTCTCCGGAAGACGTAGCCGTGGCCCTTGCCAAGTCCAACCAGATCGTGCCTGCCGGCAACCTTAAAATCGGGAACCAGTACCCGCTTGTGCCCATAAACTCCATTGTTGAGAAAATCGATGAACTCTTGAGCGTGCCCATCCGGGTGGGCACCTATCCCACTGTTTTCCTTAAGGACATCGGCACCGTGCAGGACTCCACGGACATCCAGACCGGATACGCTCTCCTGAACGGCCGTCGAACCATCTACCTGCCGGTTACCAAGCATTCTGACGCCTCCACTCTCACCGTGGTAAACGAAGTCAAGAAAAGCATACCTCTGTTCAAAAGCGTTTTGCCCAAGGATATCGATGTCAGTTATGAGTTTGACCAGTCGGGAGTAGTAAAGGATTCGATCAAGTCTTTGTCCTTTGAAGGAACGGTGGGAGCCCTGCTGACGGGTTTAATGGTTCTACTCTTTCTGCGTGACTGGAGAAGTGCCCTCATAGTTATTATCAACATACCATTAGCCATTATGGGGGCCATTGTCAGCCTTAAAGTAGCGGGCCAGAGCATTAATATCATGACACTGGGCGGGCTGGCGCTTGCTATCGGAGTCCTGGTGGATGAAAGCACGATCACTATAGAAAATATCCATGTGCGCCTCTCAAAAGGAGAATCACTTGCCACCGCCGCCATCAACGGAACCAGCGAAATATTTGTTCCGGCGCTTCTTACCATGTTTTGCATTCTGGCGGTGTTTATCCCCGCCTTTTTTATGAACGGTATGTCCAAGGCCCTTTTCGTGCCGCTGACTCTATCGGTAGGTTTTTCCGTTATCTGGGCCTTTTTCCTGTCCATGACCCTTGTCCCGGTACTGGCCGCGTGGTTTATGAAAAAAGAACCCAACCACCACACGGACGGGGAAACCTTCCTGGATAAAATGAAACACGTCCACAGAGTAATGTTGAACTATATTTATCTTCATCGCGTTCTCTTCATTGTGGGATATATTCTGCTCGCGGCGGCGATAATCGGGTTTCTGGGAACCCGCATCGGGCGCGAAATTTTCCCGCAGGTGGAAAGTCACGAACTGGCTCTGCGGATCAGGGCCGCCACAGGCACTTCCATTGATGAAACCGAAAGGATTGTCCTGAAGACGATCGATCTGATCAAGCAGACGGCCGGCGCCGAAAACGTGGAAACCACGCTTGGTTACGTAGGCACCCAGCCGACCCAGTACGCCATCAACTCCATTTTCCTATGGACCTCCGGGCCGCAGGAGGCTGTGCTTCAAGTGGCTTTTAAAAAAGAATCAAAAATTTCAACTATGAAACTGCAGGAAAAATTAAGGGGTGTTTTCAAAACCGGGCTTCCGGGCACAGAGGTTTCGTTCGAAGCCAGCGGAATGGTGGACAAAGTTATGAGCGAGGGCTCGCCCACGCCGATCGAGATAGCGATTAATGGGCACGATCTGGAAGCCGACCACGAAGTCGCGGAAGCGGAAAAGGTGCGTCAGGCGCTTGAAACCATGAGTGGAACACGGGACATTCAGTATGGCCAGCCTTTTGATTATCCTTCCGTATCAGTGAAGGTGGACCGCAGGAAAGCTGGTTTGAACGGCGTGCAAATGGCGGATATCGGCCGCTCTCTCATCCCCGTGACCTCCTCCAGCAGGTTTTCGCTCCTGAATTTCTGGGAAGACACGCACAGCGGCATCAATTACCAGGTGCAGGTGGAAGTGCCGCAAAAAATGGTCACGTCCATCACCGAGTTGAATAAGGTTCCTATTTCGATCAACGGCGGGTCGCTTCCGCTGGACCGTTTCGCGACGGTTGAATCCGGAAAGCAGGCGGCTGAATATGACCGCTACAACATGCTTCGCATGGCGACGATCACTGGCAACCTGTCCGGAATTGATCTGGGACACGCCGGAATTATTATAGACAAGGCTCTTGCTCCGGTTATGGCGAATTTGCCGCGCGGGGTGCAGATGCGCGTCCGCGGCCAGATCCATACGTTCAATACGATGATCAAGGGCCTTTCCGCGGGACTCGGTTTCGCCATTGTTGTTATCCTGCTGCTATTAGCGGGCAGTTTCGAATCCTTTCCTATAGCCTCCATCGTAATTTCCAACGTGCCCGCAGTGCTTTCTGGAGCCCTGATCGTGCTTTATTTCAGCGGTTCCACTCTAAATATTGAATCTTTTATGGGTATAATCATGGCTGTAGGAGTGTCGGTGGCAAATTCTATCCTGCTTGTGACTTTTGCGGATCTTACCCGCCGGTCTGGAAAGCATTCTATTGAGTCAGCGGTTTATGGAGCCACCAGCCGGTTAAGACCTGTCTTGATGACCGCCATCTCCATGATAGTAGGCATGATTCCCATGGCTCTCGGCCTCTCGGACAGCGGCCAGCAGACCGCCCCGCTTGCGCGGGCTGTAATAGGCGGGCTGATGGGTTCCACTGTAACCACGCTTCTTATCATGCCGGTAATTTACGCCCGCTGGCACCATGATAAGCCCACTCACACGGCGTCACTGGACCCGATCGACCCGCAGAGCGCCTTTTATGAGAATCGGGTTGAAAAAACACGTTAAAACTATCAGGTTTTTCAGTTGACGCAAAACCGTAAAATTGATAGAATCAGGACGAACTTTTTATGACAATCATTGACAACCTCACGGGTAACAGATTTGAGCGGGTGCTGCGCGTATGGATGGTGCGCATGGCCATGCGCCGGCCTATCACCATCATGGTGCTTTGCGCCGCCGTGGCGCTTGGCGCCGTGTGGGCCCTGTTCAACATGCCCTTCGATATTTTTCCGCACCTGGGCACCCCGCAGATTTACGTGGTGGAACCTTACGGCGGCATGGACCCCAAGCAGATGGAAAGTTTCATCGCCTACAACTTCGAGAAACAGTTTTCCTATGTCAACGGCATCCAGCATATCGAATCCAAGAGCATCGGCGAGATCTCGCTGTTGAAACTCCAGTTTTATCCGGACACCGATATGTCCAGCGCAATGGGAGAAGTGGTGTCACGTTCCACGCGGGCCCTCAAGAACATGCCGCCGGGCACCCTGCCTCCGCTGATACTGCGTTTCGACAGCGGCAACCTGCCAGTGGGCGACCTCGTTTTTTCCAGCGAAAATCGCAGTCTTGGCGAAATCGAGGATTATGCCCTAAACTATGTCCGCCCGCTGGTGGCAACGCTGCCGGGCCTGCTTGTATCGGACTCCTTCGGGTCCAGCCCCAGGTCCATTGTCATCCGCGTTGACCCCAAAAAGCTGAGCCGTTTCAATCTTTCGCCCGAAGACGTGGTAAAAACGCTGGCCCAGTCCAACCAGATCGTGCCTTCAGGACATTTAAAGATCGGCGACAAGTATCCCGCGGTGCCCCTGAATTCCATCGTAAAGGATATCAATGAACTGCTGAAAGTCCCGATCCGCCTCGGAACCTTCCCCACGGTCTTTCTTGGTGACATCGGCACTGTGGAAGACATGACCGATATTCAAGTCGGCTACGCCCTGCTGAACGGCAGGCGAACTATATACCTGCCGGTTATAAAGCGCGCCAATGCTTCCACCCTCGCGGTGGTAAGCGAGGTCAAAAGCCACATGGGTTTTTTCCAGGACGTCTTGCCGGACGACATACGCATAAGCTACCAGTTCGACCAGTCAGGATTTGTAAAGAACTCTATCAGCTCCCTTTCTTTCGAAGGTATCGTCGGGGCGTTTCTGACCGGGCTGATGGTGCTTCTATTCCTGAAAGACTGGCGAAGCGCCCTGATCGTCATAATCAACATTCCTCTGGCCCTGATGGGCGCTATTGCCTGTCTGAAGGCGGCCGGCCAGACCATCAACATCATGACCCTGGGTGGACTGGCCCTTGCTATCGGCATACTGGTGGATGAGAGCACCATCGCGATCGAGAACATACACGTGCGCCGGGAAAAGGGCGAAAACATCGCCACGGCGGCCCTTAACGGCGCCAGCGAGATATTCAGCCCGGCTCTACTGACAATGCTCTGTATCCTGGCGGTTTTCATACCGGCTTTTTTCATGGGCGGCATGGCCAAAGACCTTTTCGTGCCCTTGACACTGGCAGTGGGCTTTTCCATCATCTGGGCCTTTTTGCTTTCAATGACCCTTGTTCCCATACTTGCCACTTTGATATTGAAAAACGGGCAGGGAAATAAAGGCGATGGAGAAACGACCCTCGATAAGATGAAAAGGATTCACAGGAAAATGCTGGAATTCATCAACAAACACCATCGTCTTATACTGAGCGGGTACGCAATGGCGGCCCTCCTTGTAGTCGGATACCTGGGCACCCATCTGGGACGCGAGATTTTTCCCCAGGTGGAAAGCCACGAACTCCAGCTTCGTATCCGCGCCGACACCGGCACCCATATCAACAAAACCGAACAGATATTGCTGAAGGTCATCGACCTCATCAAACAGACGGCGGGCCCGGAAAACGTGAACACCACCCTGGCCTATGTTGGAACCCAGCCGACCCAATACGCGATCAACACAGTTTTTCTCTGGACATCAGGCCCGCAGGAAGCTGTGCTCCAGGTCGCCTTTAAGAAAGATGCCGGTGTTTCTACCGCCGCCCTCACGGAAAAATTGCGCGGCGTTTTCCGCAAGGAACTGCCTGACGTGGAGATATCTTTCGAGGCCAGCGGAATAGTGGACAAGGTGATGAGCGAAGGCGCCCTCAGCCAGATAGAAATAGATGTGAACGGACAGGACCTGGATAAGGACCGCCTGGTCGCGGGCCACATCAAAACGGCCCTTTCCGCTCTGCCGGCCGTCCGGGATTTGCAGTACGGCCAGCCTTTTGAGTATCCCACACTTGATGTGGATGTGGACCGGCAAAAAGCGGGCCTGATGGGGGTCCATGTCTCAGACATCGGCAGGGCTCTGGTACCCGTAACCTCTTCAAGCCGGTTCACCCTTCCGGATTACTGGGAAGATGCCAAAGACGGGGTGAATTACCAGGTACAGGTGCAGGTCCCATCACGAGATATCCGGTTCATAGAAGACTTGAACAAAATCCCTATACCGGTCAACGAGGGTTCGCTTCCCCTGGAGAGTTTCGCCAAGGTAAAGCCGGGTCTTGAGGTGGCTGAATATGACCGCTATAACCTGGCCCGAATGGCCACAGTTACGGGCAACCTGTATGGCCTGGACCTTGGCCATGCCGCGGTAGTAATAGACAGGATGCTCGCCCCGATCCGAAAGACCATGCCTAAAGGCATTTTGGTGAGTGTCCGCGGCCAAATGGCGACCCTGAAACAAATGACAACCGGTCTCATCGCAGGCTTGATTTTTACTGTTGTAGTGATGCTTTTGCTTCTTTCCGGCACCTTTGAATCCGTTCCTATCGCCCTTATTGTTATTTCCAACGTGCCAGCGGTGCTTTCAGGCGCCCTTATAGTCCTTTATTTGAGCGGTTCCACGCTGAATATTGAATCCTTCATGGGCACCATCATGGCTGTCGGTGTCTCGATTTCTAATTCTATACTGCTCGTGACCTTCGCGGACCTGACCCGCAGGGCCGGCACGCATTCTATGGAATCCGCGGTATATGGAGCCACCAGCCGGTTAAGGCCTGTCTTGATGACAGCCATCGCCATGATAGTAGGTATGATACCCATGGCTCTCGGCCTCTCAGACAGCGGCCAGGAGACCGCACCTCTTGCGCGGGCAGTCATAGGAGGGCTGATGGGATCCACTGTCACTACGCTCCTAATCATGCCGATAGTATACGCCCTTTGGCATCATGATAAACCAACCTATACGGCTTCCCTGGACCCGAGCGACCCTCACAGCGCCTATTACGAGGAGAACGGAAATGGTAAATAATCAAATTAAATTATCATTGTATTTTAGATGTATTATAGTATTTTTGAGCGTGTCGGGCATAATAGTACCCCGGACGGTCTATTCTCAAGGAACAGGACAGGACCTGCCCGTATCGGCCGATGAACGCTCACTAAGCATTGAACAGGTGCTGCGCCTTGCTGAAAAAGCCAGCCCGGGCCTGAAAGCTTATGTGGAAAGAGAAACCCAGTCCAAAGCTGTTACAGGTATTCAATCCGCCTACCTTTACCCCCACCTGGACGCGGCAGGCGTGGACAGCACAGGATTCCCAGGGTCGGGCTCGCCAACACCTTACGGGTTTGGAGGCCTGGTCAGCTCGCCTTACCGCGAGGGGACGGGGATAGATATCAGCGGCACCTGGACCCTGTTCGATGCCAACCTGAAACACAAAGCTACTGCCTCTCATTACCAGGAACTTTCCAGCCGCGCCCAGACCTATATAACCCGTATGCGGGTGGACGAGCAGGCCCTGGAGCTTTATTTTAACACCGCTCTATACAGGGGCCAGAAAGAAACATGGAACGAGATCGTGGAGAAGTTTAAACCTATCATAAACACTGTGAAGCGTTTTGTCAGGATCGGACGTTATAACGAGGTAGAGCTGCTGTTGCTACAAAACCAGCAGGACGAGGCAAAGTTGACCGCGGACACTTATGATCAGCAATACCAGGGAAATTTAAAACGGCTTTCATTGGCCCTTGGACTTACTTCGCAAGTATCACAAGCGCCGGTTTTGCAGGTGCCCGGCCCATCGCATCTAAGCGAACAAAGCCTTGCGGCTATCGGCAACACAACACAAAACCCGCTGCTGGATTATGCTCAGTCAGAGGTTAAAGTCTCCAAGGCTATTGTAGACAGCGCCTCGGCCGCGCGCATGCCCAGGCTTTATGTAACGGGAAGCGTGGGGGCAATGGACAGCACACGGTTGGTGTCAAACAGCGACTATTCAGGCTGGGCCGGTATTTCCGTGCCCGTGTTCGAGGGGTTCAGTCTCGACAACGAAGAAAAACGAGCACGGGCCTCCTACCGGGAAAAAAATGATCTGCTTTCCGCAACGCAGCTGCAGGTAGACGACCTGAACGCCCAGTATGACCAGACCATTCAAACGGCACAGATGAAAATAACCGAACTGGCTCCCCGCTATGAACAAGCCCAGCGCAATTTTCTGTTAGCTAAAGACAGGTACTTGAATTTTCTGGGCACTGTGACCGAGCTGGAGGAATCACTGAAAAACCTGGCCCTGATAGAGGCCGAAACGAACAACGCCCGCATGGACCTGTTGCTGGCGCAGGCCCTCAAAAAACTCTCCAACGGAGGGACTCTGAAAGAATAGGAACTTCATTGTTGTTGACCTGTTGTCTGGCTCTAACTGGCATATTGGTCAACTGGTGGAGTACTATATATCTGAAGCCTTTATCGGGATCAAAAGGTGTTACCTAAGGGGTTAAATTAGGGACGAATATCTGCCTGCTTCGAACACAAAATCGTTTGATTCAATTGTTTTACGCTAATCCAATATTTTTTTAACAGATATTTCTAACTTTTTAATCAATCCTTGGGAATTCCCCGTGTTTATACACAAGGAATTGCTATGTGCCCTGCTCCATTCAAATATTCAGTGAAAATTGCGAAGTAGTTACCATCCTATCACTAGATATTCAGAGCTTTTCAGACTGGGCTACTTTTGTATTTTCTGTTAAAATTTTAAATAATGAACTGTACAGCCAGCACTACTATAGAATTTCACAGTACTCCCGTCACAGATAATGAAACCTCCTCCACTTGTTACGTTAGTACCACCTATTGAAAGATAAAGCTCATCATCATTATCATAACTATAATCATAAAATCCAGCGGGTGGCGTAAAATAGCCATTTACATTCCATGAGCCACTAGTGGGCGAGGTTGATGTTATGCCTCCACCTGTTATGTTAATTCCTCCTGAAAATGTCTTAGTACCGCTTATTGTCTGACTACCTGTAGTAGTAACGCCGTTTGTTACAGTTGCTGCATTCCCAGTAATACTTCCATTAATAATTCCCGCAAAGTTCGCCGTTCCGGCAACATTTAACATGTATGCTCCTGGGTTCGTCCCGATGCCAACATTGCCGGAAGAATTCCATACCCCACTGCCAGGAAAATATATAGTACCAGTGAATGTAGGACTTACTGAAGGACTTCCTCCAAGCGCCATCAAAGCTGCCGAAGCTGATGTTTGCCCTGTACCGCCTTGAGCTATGCTTAACGCGGTTGTTAAACCGCTCAAGGATGTTATGTCTGAATTTGCGCCTTTGGCTGCTTTGTTTTCAAGTGCTGTATTCAAATCACTCTGGTTGGATAACGTACCGTTTATATTGCCCCAGGCAGTGGTCAACCCGCTGAACGAAGTTGCCGTCACTGTCCCGTTTACAGTTAAATTCGCCGGTGAGTTTGTAGCTCCTATGGTGACATTACCCTGAGTGAAATTGTATGAAGAAGCATAAAAATTAATAGGGACGGCGGCAGTATCACCATCATTCACTGCCCACAAAAATAGACTGTTAGAGGCATCTTTTCCTACCCATAAATTAGCATTTGAACCACCTCTTACCTGAAGCGCTGCTGCAGTGTTAGGTTGCGTCCCTATCCCGACGTTGCCGCCAATGTACCCGGTGCCTTGGACGCTTAACGCTGAACCTACGCTAGCGCTACCTCCGATGGCGGTATTCCCGCCCGTTGACAAATTACCGCTAACACTAAGCGCAGCTCCTATGGTGACATTACCATATTTTTGATCAATGAGTAACGGAGTATAATTGGTTATTATAGAAGGATTAAGTATAGCGAAATTCCCACTAGGCATTCCGTAACCATACCCGCTTGTACACAAACTCCAAGTTTGATTACTTATGGTGTTTTGAAGGCTGACTTCGGTCCTACTGGAATTGCTACTTATGACCGCTATACCAGTATTGTCCCCAGCCGTATAACTGATCCCGCTGCCAGTAACGAAAGTAGGATTATAGTTCGTATCTGTCCAGTTATTCGCCCACTGGCTCTTGTTGATGTTACTCAATTGGGAGCCATCTCCAATAAATGTGGTTGCCGAAATTATGCCATTGACCGTAAGTGACGAAGTCGAGGCTGCCGTCCCTATAAAGACATTGCCTAAGTTAGGGTTCATTATTATGTTCGCCCCGTCAGTCTGCAGGGTCAGGGTGTTCGAAACGCTGCCGGTCGAATATATAACAAGCGGCAGGTTCTGGGAGATTATGTCTGCACTGGTCTGGGGACCGGTAAAACGGATTTCATCAGTTGTCGATGTTGTGCTTATGGTTATTGTATGGTCGCCTACTTTGAACACCCCAAGCACTTGCGTGTTGTTGGCTATTGTCACCTGCCCACTTGCCGATGTTATCGGAAGAGCGGAACTAAACGCTGATGTAGAGGCCAATATCGTGCCGTCCGGGCAGACAAACCCTGATGTGGAACGGACCATGCCGTAAACGTCCAGCGCGTAGGCGGGTTTGGGAGTTCCTACCCCCATGTTCCCGTTCTGCAGCACCGTCCAGCTTAAACCGTAGGTGCTGTTCCACAACCCCAAATTGCCGTTTTCGTCTATATAAATATTCTGGTTATAACCGTTTGCGCCAAGGTTAATTTCAGCATTACTGGAATCTTCTGATTCTACCACAATTCTGGGGTTGCCTGGCTCAAAAACGTGCAGGGCATATCCAGGGTTTGTTATTCCTATGCCTATCTTACCGTTGGACACTACAAAAGTTGATGTTCCTACGCTGAACCCTGACCCGGTTACAGCGAGGTTTGAAGGGAAGGTATAACTCCCAGAACCAAATGTGCCGGCCAACAGGTTAGATACCGGCATAGTAACATTGCCCGGGAGTGTGCCTGCGTTTATCTGGTTTATATTGATATTGCCAGTCAAAACAGCCGCACTGCCGGCTTGCAACGCATAATAGGCGCTGTGCGCATGAATGGCGTGTATCGAACTGCTGACATATATGTCATTTGTATAGTTTCCGCTGGTTAACCCGCTGGTTATGGAAGCTGTTATAGCTGTGTTTGCTGTTGCTGCATTGCCTGCGTTGGAAGCATATATCGAGCTACTTATACGTATGTCGTTCAGGTAGTTGCCAGTAGTTAACCCGCTCGCTATGGCTGCGATACCTGCATTGGATGAATAGTAGGCATTTGACGCGTATATGGCGCTGCTGACCTTGATGTCATTTAGGTAGCTTCCAGTGGTCAACCCGCTGGCAACTGAGGCTGTGGCGGCTGTGTTTGCTGAAACTGCATTTCCAGCACTGGAAGCGTATGTAGCCGTACCGGCATGGAACGCATACCCCGCTATGTGGGAATGTATAGCACTGCTGACATATATATCATTAGTGTAGCTTCCGCTGACTAATCCGCTAGCTACAAGAGCTGTGTTGGACATGACCGCGCTGCCCGCGCTTCCTGCGTACGATGCAGTACCGGCATTGATCGCATACGTTGCCGTACCAGCGTTGAACGCATACCCTGTATGGTGCGCATATATGGCATGTATCGAACTGCTCACAAATATATCGTTGGTATAGCTCCCGCTGGCCAACCCGTCGGCCACAAGGGCCGTGTTTGCCATGACAGCATTACCCGCATTAGGGGTATAAACTGCTGTACCTGCGTTGACTGCATACCCTGACTGGTTTGCTGACACCGCGCTTCCCGCGCTGGAAGCGTAACCAGCTGTACCTGAAGTAACCGCATACCATGCGCTGGACGCGTAGATCGCGCTGCTAACTTTGATGTCATTTAAATAATTCCCGGCTACCAAACCGCTTGCTTGTTGCGCTGTCAAGGCCGTATTAGCTGTTGTCGCGTTTGCTGAATTATTTGCGTACAAAGCTGTGCTGACAGACTGCGCAAACCCCGCATTGTTTGCGTATATTGCGCTACTAACCCTGATATCATTCAAGTAATTTCCAGTTAATAAGCTGTTAACATTTCCCGCATTAGCCGCATACGAAGCTGTACTGGCATTCAACGCAAACCCAGCGTTGCCAGTGCTGTAAGCATATAATGCCGTGCTGACACTTAAAGCATATCCCGCATTATTTGCGTAAATCGCACTGCTAACCTTTATATCATTTATATAATTTCCTGCTGTCAAAGCGCTTGCTAAATTGGCTGTCAAAGCGATGTTTGCCGTTGCCGCATTGCCTGTATTGCTTGCGTACGAAGCTGTGCTGGCATTTAGTGCATATCCGGCATTTGATGCATATATCGCGCTGCTTACACGGACATCGTTCAAATAACTGCCGCCTGCAAGCGTCCCGGTTGCTATTGCTGAGGTTGAGGTCAATATCGTGCCATCAGGGCATACATAACCCACCGTTGTCCGGATAAGCCCGTAAACATCCAGCCTATAGTTAGGCGCGGCAGTCCCTATGCCGACATCGCTGGTTAACATCAAAATTCTGCCGTTTACAGTCCCGGAAGTGCGCAGCACAAGCGGGATGTTCTGCGCCGTGACATACGCCCCAGTTGAATTGCTCGAAAAACTTATCTCGCTTATACCAGTGTCGGTGCTTATTTTTACCAGGTTGCCGCCTACGCTCAACCAGCCATCTACAGTGGTATTGCCATTAAGAACAATATGCCCGTCTTTTGATTTTATCCTGTCGGCATCGAAAGCGTGCAAGGCTGTGTGCGCGAAAGGTACAGAGGCGAGCTCCATGAATACTGGTTTTTCTCCTTTGACATCGACTTCAAGATACAAACCTTCGCCGCCCTCTTTGAACATTGATTCGGGTATGGGATTCTTGCCGCCGAGTACGTAACTTATGTTGCCGTCAGTTGTTTCGGTGTTCAGTTTTTCGGTCCATGGGTCTCGCAGGGGAAGACGGAAGGCGTCTATTGCGCCTGAAGTGATGTAAAAATCTATTGTGATGGGCCCCGGTGAAAATGTCCCCTGAAAATTCATCTTCATCGGTATTTTTCCCGCGTAAACAAGCGACGTCAAGAATAAAAGTAACAAGAACAGCAAACGCTTAATCATGATCTCCTCCGGTCGATTCTAGATTATCGTATTACTGCAAATTTGGTGATAGCCTTAAGTTCCCCCGCACCACTCTTGTATGCGCGAACTACACATATATAAACGCCGCTTGCGAGTTTTTCGCTCAAAGTATGTTCATAGGCATATTGTGCGCTACCACCCCGGTTTATAATCGTCGGGTTGGACGCAATAGTTACCTCATATATCAAAGAACCTGCTATATCGAATATCTCTATTTTGATATAATCCGCTATTCCAAATTCCGCATGTATGGTAGGTGTTGTGCCGGGCCTTGATGGGTTGGGAAAGACATAGACTTCTCCCTGTTTAAATATCGGATTTTCCGAGGTTAGTGTATTTACTGTTTTTGATATTGATTTAGACAGATTGGTTGGTTTTATGACGTTTATAACACGGCAGAGACTTCCGAAGCTTATGTTCTTTATAGTATCTGATATCTTTCCTGAACCACCAGAATTGAAACAAATCGTGTCCTGATTAGATGCATATGTCGCTATAGAAAACAAAAAAATAAACGATAAACTACACATTCGCTTGAGCGGAAGTTTCACACAATCTCCTTCATCATAACAGAAACATGGAATAGTTTGTATAATTTTATATTTTTGGTTCGAAAAAATAATGAAACAAATGTGAAAAATTTAAGAATCTATATATGGCTGGCAACTCATTTTCTTTATCATCTACAAACAACGCTTCTTTCTATTCCCATAACTATCACATATTGAAGAGTTCCTTGTCTATTCTTGCTTTTCTTGACATGAATTTATTTTATGTTTGAACCCAAATTTTAAAAAGAGTCCCGGTTTGGAACACATATTGAAACGACCGCTAGGACAACATGTCCGGGTTGTGCTAATAATCATTTTATATATAAAACTTTGCACTCTCAATGGGGTATGCGATACAGAAAGAAGTTAAAACCTAAATTATCTTAACCAAACCTTAACAATTCCTTTATTCATTCTTTTTTTTCGTTTTGTACACTGTTGATCACTAAGTTACAAAAAGACAGCCGTTTGAAAGGAGGTGCCGCAGAATCAACGGACCCGCAGTGCATCATTGATGGACAAGAAAGTAATGCAGTTAAAATAAAAGGGAGGCACCATGTCTCACAGTTTGTTAAGAAACGTTAGAGGATCGATGAAATGCGTAGTATCTTTACTAGTTGTTTTCGGAATCATGGGCGCGAACACGATGTCCGTTCTCGCTGACGAGCCTGCGACACTCACAGTCAAGTCAATTCCAAACCTAAATATCCGCATGTATGGATTTGTTGAAACGGACTTTATTAATGATTCAACTCAGGGATTACTCGAAGAAGCCGACAACGCTACCATAGCGAAAAGCAACACCGTAGCCGGCTCTCACGGCCAAACCTTGATGGGTGTGCGCAACAGCCGTTTGGGCTTTGACATAACAATGCCCGAAACCGACAGCCTTAAAACCGAAGCGGTCATGGAAATGGACTTCTACGGCAACCAGGGGCTTCCTGTTAACGAGAACTCCACAATCGGAATTAATGCAGCCGGAACAGCTTCCTCTAAAGACCAGGCTGAACGCGACTTCTTCAACAACCCAACTTTCCGTATACGTCACGCGTACTTAAACCTTACATATGACGAAGTCAACGCGAAGTTCGGCCAGTATTGGTCTCTATTCGGTTGGCAGCCGTATTACTTCCCCTCTGAACCGATAGTACAGCCGGCGGTTGGCCAGCTCTATCGCAGATTTCCTCAGTTCAGGGTCACTGACACTCATATGCTTGGAAACAACTGGCAGTTGGAATCCGCAATTGACGCGGCAAAACCGTCACAGATGGATTCCGGCATGACAGATTACCACGCCGGCATAAGAATAGCTGACAATGACTATAAAGCAGTTTGCGGCATGTCTTCAGGCGACTCCATGACGGCATTGTCACTCGCAGCGTCTTGGGTCTGGGTGCCGATTTATGCCGGAACCTCGGGCCAGTTAACAGGGACAGGTTATGCGCTTGATATGCTTATTCCAATCCTGCCCTCTTCTGACGGCAAGGATAAAGCCAACAACCTCTCCCTGACAGCTGAGTATTCAAACGCGTCAGGTGACGGCGGGCTTGAGCTTGCTGGAGCAACTTCCGGCATCGGCCAGGTATCCGGCGACCCGATCGTTGGATTCATTGATTCCGGCATCGCGGGCCTCAATTTAAACAAACAGGCTGAGCTTATACAGTTCGAGACACTGCGCGGCAATTTAACCTATGTGTTGCCGAATCCGAAGTGGGCAGTTTCAGCCGGCTACGCCCAGACCAGATGCGACAACATCGGCGATTTTTCTGTTAACGCCGCCGGAACGGGTATCTCCCAGTATCAGTATTATTATGGTTCGGCCTTCTACTCCCCGCTCAAGTGGATCAGGTTCGCTCTTGAGTACGCCGAGTTCCATGACACATACACCTCCGTGACGTATTCTAACGCGCAGGACAACCGTACACAGTTCACGACTTACGTGACGTTCTAAAAAAGAGATACGTGTTCAAACTGACAGCACAGATATACGAAAGCAGTATTTGCAAGTTATAACCCAACCTAATCCTCTCCCTTCGATGGGAGAGGATTCAGGTGAGGGTGAAATGTCCAGAATATACTTTGGGCACCAATGAAACAGGGAGTTATCAATGAAAAAAGTTATTTTGTCAACACTGGCAGTAATGTTAGCGGTTGCTCCAGTTTTTGCTGAAAAGAAAACCCTTGTTCTTGAAGGTTCGACAACGGTTCTTCCTATAGCTCAGGCGGCAGCTGAAAGTTTTATGAACAACAATCCGGACGCTGACATTAAAGTCAGAGGCGGCGGATCGGGCGTTGGCATAACATCTCTTCTCGCAAAGACATGCGACATTGCGGACGCGTCTCGTTCCATCAAAGACGCGGAGCTTAAGGAAGCGGCTTCAAAGGGCGTAAATCCAAAGGCGAATGTCATAGCCATGGACGGCATAGCCGTAATAGTAAATCCTTCGAACACCGTAAAAGAACTTACTAAACAGCAGGTTGCCGATATTTTTACCGGCAAGATCTCTGACTGGTCACAGGTCGGCGGCACAGCTGGCCAGATAGTTGTCGTTTCAAGAGACAGCTCATCGGGCACGTTCGAGGCCTTCGGCGCGCTTGCTCTAGGCGGCAGCAAAGTTAGACAGGATGCGCTTATGCAGGCTTCCAATCAGGCGGTAGCGACCACAGTTTCAACTACTGCCGGCGCGATAGGATACGTCGGTGTAGGCTACATATCGGAATCAATAAAAGCGTTATCTATAGGCGGGATTATGCCTTCGGCAAAAACAGTGCTCTCGGCCAAGTATCCTTATTCAAGGCCGTTGTTCATGTACACGAACGGAGCGCCCAAAGGCCTGGCTAAGGATTTCATAGATTTTGTGTTAAGCAAAGACGGACAGAAGATAGTAGACGAGCAGGGTTTTGTAGGATTGAAGTAATATAGCAGTTGTTACAAAAAGTCAGTAGCACCCCAATGCTCGCACGCATCGCAGCAATCCCGCTAAGGCGGGGTTGCTGTCGGGGTGTGATCCCGCCAAGGCGGGGCTATATCGAGCGTGATTATACCCCCGGTGCCTTTTTTAGCATGCGGGGTTAAATTTTTTATATGAACAGCTTCAGGGAAAAACTTTATAAATGGATTTTTACCGTCTTGGCTTTCTCATGCCTGGCATTCCTGCTTGGCATAGTGATCGTGCTTGTCAAAGAAAGCCTTCCGATATTCGGCGCGATGTCCATTTTTAAATTTCTTTTCGGCACACACTGGTACCCCACTTACGATCCCCCCGAGTTCGGGATATTCCCATTGATCCTTGCTTCTTTCTGGGTGACGATTGGCGCAATGTTCGTTGCGATCCCGCTTGGTATCGGCACGGCTCTGTACGTCCACGAGCTGGCGGGCGATAAACAGAAAGCAGTGTTAAAACCGCTCGTTGAGATACTGGCGGCAATCCCCTCTATAGTTTTCGGCTTCTTCGGAATGGTAGTGATAGCGCCTTTTATCCAAAACCTGCTGCATATACCGACCGGGCTTTGCGCTTTCACTGCGAGCCTTGTGCTGGGCATTATGGCGATCCCCACCATCTCCAGCATAGCGGAAGACGCTCTAAGTTTTGTTCCCAACAGTTTCAAGGAAGCCTCCTACGCCCTCGGGGCAAACAGGTGGCAGACGCTGACCCGGGTAGTGATACCGGCCGCAGGATCCGGCATCTCGACATCGATCATCCTTGGCATGTCGCGGATAGTAGGCGAAACGATGACCGTCCTTATGGTGTCCGGCGGGGCGGCAGTTATACCAAAATCATTTTTTGAGCCCGTTCGTCCGATGACTTCAACAATAGCCGCGGAGATGGGGGAAGCCGTGATGGGCAGCACCCACTACAACGCGCTTTTCGCGATAGGCCTGATACTCTTTTTAATAACGCTCGTGTTCAACATAGTGGCGGAGATAATAAGTAAAAAATACAGGGTAAAGCTCGGATTGGACAGATAAATGGTTGTGACCCGCCTCTTAGGCGGATCACACTGATAATTGTATTGTTTGTGAGCTTTTTAGCATTAAGCAATTACTTGAAAGCGGAGAATTGAACGGTGAAAAATAAAATAATTCAAAACATCGGGTTCGCATGCCTTTTCCTGTGCATGTTCATTACCCTGTTTTTTCTGGGCTCAATAATATATTTTATTGTGGTGAAGGGCTACAAGGCCATCTCCTGGGAATTTTTAACCCAAGTGCCGAGGAATGGCATGACAAAAGGTGGTGTCGCGCCCGCAATCGTGGGCACGATCTATCTGACCATTGGCTCGGTGATATTCGCTCTGCCCCTCGGCCTGGCTTGCGCGTTCTATCTTTGCG
>CAZSIW010000009.1:0-10365 GCA_964606755.1 uncultured Elusimicrobiales bacterium
GGACCCGCAGGAAGCGGAAAGAGAGATAAAACTCTGGTTCAAGCCCGAAGAAATAGTAGGCAGCATATACCCGTCGAAAAAAGTAGTAAAGGAAAAAGTTGAAGTTATCGACTGGGCCTGATTTTAAAAACAGCTTTAACTAATACAGTCCTCAACGGTCAGATCCCCCCCGATCTGGCCGTTTTTTTTGCCCGGCAGAAGCCAGGGCACCCCGCCGAAGAGGCGGGCCACTCAAGGAACAAGAAATGAGCGAAACACAAAACACCAGCTACGAAAAAAGAATGTGCTCACACTTCGGCGTTTGCGGCGGGTGCACTTACCTGAACGTTGACTACTCCGAACAGCTCAAGAAAAAAGAAGATGAGATAAGAGCGCTCATCGAGCCATTCTACAAAGGCGAGATAAAACCTATCATACCGTCCCCCGAGATATATTTTTACCGCAACAAGATGGAGTACGCCTTCGGCAGGGACGTCAAAAAAGAGTTCGCGCTGGGATTAAGACAGAGGGGCGCTTTCAACAAGTTCGTGGATATCAAGGACTGCCTTCTTCTTTCAGAGATAAGCAACGCCCTGCTTGAAGAAACCAGGCAATGGGCAATAGCTAAAGGTTTTACGCTCTTCAACCCCGTAACGCACACAGGCACGCTCAGGTACTTCGTGATAAGAGAAGGCAAGATGACGGGCGACATACTGGTGAACTTCATAACCTGGCCGGATATGCCCGAAGCAGCGGTGAAAACCTTCGCGGAGAACCTGCACAAGAAGTTTCCGCGGATAACCACCTTCATCTGGGGCAAGAACTCCGGCAAATCCGACGTCGCAAGAACTGAATCCACGGAAATACTCTGGGGCGACGGCTACATTCACGACAAGATAGGGAAAAACACTTTCAAGATATCCCCGTCCTCATTCTTCCAGACTAACACCAGGGCCACCGAGAAACTTTACGGCGTGATAAAAGATTACGTGCTATCGTGCGGCTCCAAAGAAAGGACGGTCCTCGACCTCTACTGCGGCAACGGCGGCATCTCGCTATTCATAGCCGACGACTGCAAAGACATTGTCGGCATAGAGATGAACCCCGAAGCGGTAAGAGACGGCGAGCAAAACCTGATATCGAACAACGTAACGAACGTAAAATTTATAAGAGGCGAGATGGAAAATGTCTTCCCCCATCTTCCGGACGACCAGAAAAGCGCCATCGCGATAATCGATCCGCCGAGATCCGGCCTGCACCCAAAAACCGTGAAGAACCTGATGCTCTACAAATTCCCCGAGCTGATATACGTCTCCTGCAACCCTCAGAAACTGGCCGCAGACATGAAGACGTTCTCGGAAATCTACGACATCCACGCCGTCCAGCCGCTGGACCTTTTTCCGCACACACCGCACATGGAAACAGTCGCCTTATTCAAGTTGAAAGTTTAGTCTGTTAAATTGGTGTACCCGCCATTCCCGAGGCCGTAATCGGCCCGGCCGGAAAAATCTAGAGGTTATCCATGGCCTGTGTGGATAAAATTTCACCAAAGTTGGAGCAATAAGCTAATTAACAGGTGTGGTGGTCGGAGGTATGATAATAGAGAACACCGATCCTTCATTTACTTTACTCTCAACTTCTATTCTGGCATTGTTCAGGGCTGCAAGCCTGCTGGCGAAAGACAGGCCCAGCCCGGCGCCGGGTACCTGTCCGGTAAAATCCTCGTCTATCTGGTAAAAAGGTTCGCATATCTTGTTTCTTTCCTCTTCCCGCATGCCTTTCCCATTGTCTTTTATCATGATCCTTTCCGGCGATATCTCTATCAATATCTTCGGCCCCGCATTTTCTTTTCTGAATTTGAATGAGTTGTCGAGCAGCTCCTCAATCACGAGCAGCTGCCAGTAAAACAGCTTATCTACGACAATATTCTTATCCACCACGGCATCGACACGGTAGCGACTTTTCAGCTTCTCAATGATGCCGTCTATCTTATCAATTCCGACCTGCTCGGACATACCCTGCTTATGGGACTCCATATAATCCATAAGCCTGTTTATAAGGTTTGATATGTCCCTGTAGCCTCTCTGGACTGTTTCAAGGAGCGTCTTGTTTTTATCATTGCCGTTTTGTTCCATCAACTCCAAAGCGCCGCCCATGAAGGTGAGAGGTGTGCGGAACTTATGTGATATAAAGGAAAGGAAATTATATTTGAGCTGCTCTTCGATATGAGATTTTGTCACGTCCCTGAAAAGCAAGACGTATGACCCAACTTTTTTATCCGCGTCTATTATCTGATAAGGGAACATTGAAATGTATTTGCTATCGGATATCTTCAGCACCTGGCGTTCAAAAATATTGGCTTCAACAATTCCAGACATGGAACGCGCGCTTATTAAAGACTTAATATCGTGCTTTTCGCCGATTCTAACATTCAGAAGCCTCATAGCGCTGTCGTTCATCAGCAGAATTTCGCCCCCGGTGCCGGTTACTATGACGCCCTCGTCTATCGAGGTTACTATCTTCTCGAATTTCTCTTTTTCGTTTATCTGCCTTCTCAGATAAGAGAGCTTCGCCTGCGTCTCTACCCGGGCGAAAAGCTCATCCATATCGAAAGGTTTTAAGATGTAATCGTCCGCGCCGTTCTCGAGCCCTTCCAGTTTATGCTTTTTATCCGACAGTCCGGTAATCATAAGCACCGGAAGCGTCTTAGTTTTCGGGTTTCCTCTTATTTTCTTTAATATCTCGATGCCGGAAATATCCGGCAACTGAAGATCAAGAAGAACCAGGTCTACATCCTGCGTTTCGAGCGCTGCCAGCGCGCTTTTCCCATTATCCGCTTTTACTACGTTGTATCCTTTTATAGAGAGCATTGTTTCCAGCAGCTCTATATTTTGCGGTTCATCGTCGACAATAAGCACCTTCAAGCTGGCCATCCTTATTTGAAATACTATTTAAACATTGGCTTCATAAAAAATATTTCTTGTTTTCTCTTCATCTCGCTCGAACCTGACCTTATTCATACATATTTATTAACATATATTTATGCATATATCAACCATAACAGCTTTGAGCTTTTGTGTTTGATTTGCTAAAATCTACCAATGGAAAAGTTCAACGTCATTGTCATCGGCGCCGGTCACGCGGGATGCGAGGCCGCGCTTGCGTGCGCAAGAATGGGCCAAACAGCTCTTCTTGTCACAATGAACCTCGACGCCATTGCGCAGATGTCGTGCAACCCGGCGATCGGCGGCATAGCCAAGGGCCAGATGGTCAGGGAGCTCGACGCCCTGGGCGGCGAGATGGGCAAGGTGACGGACGAGGCCGGGTTGCAGTTCAGGATGCTCAACATGTCCAGGGGGCCGGCGGTGTGGTCACCCCGGGCGCAGTGCGACAAGAGGCTCTACAGCCTCTCCATGAAAAACAGGCTGGAGAGCCAGCCGAACCTGAAAATTCTTCAAGCCGAAGCAACCAGGATAATAATTGAGAGCGGCAAAACCGCCGGCATAGAGACAAAAACCGGAACAGTCATAAACAGCGACTCCGTTATACTTACAGCCGGAACGTTTTTGAAGGGTTTGATACATGTCGGCCTCACCCACTTTTCCGGCGGCCGGTTCGGCGAGCTCTCAAGCGAGACGCTTTCGGACTCGCTCAAAGCGCTCGGCTTCGAGATAAAAAGGCTGAAGACCGGCACGCCTCCCCGTCTCAACGGGAGAACGATCGATTTCTCAAAAATGAAAGAACAGCCCGGCGACAACCCGCCGATACCATTTTCACATTTCACCAATACGCAAGAGTTTAAGAACAAACTTCAGCTTGCGTGCTGGCTGACCTACACTAACAAAACCACGCACGATATAATAAATTCGAACCTCGATCGCTCCCCGCTCTACCAGGGCGTGATAAAAGGAATCGGCCCAAGGTATTGCCCGTCCATAGAAGACAAGATAGTCAGGTTCGCCGAGAGAGAAAGGCACCAGGTCTTCCTCGAGCCGGAGGGTTTCGGCACACACGAGTTTTACGCCAACGGCATATCCACGAGCCTGCCGGAAGACGTTCAGGAAAAGATAGTGCATTCCATAGTGGGCCTGGAGAATACGCAGATAATAAGGTACGGCTACGCCATAGAGTACGATTTTTTCCCACCGACACAGCTCAAATCAACGCTCGAGACAAAAGCGGTGGAGAATTTATATTTCGCGGGCCAGGTTAATGGGACGACCGGCTACGAAGAGGCCGCCGCGCAGGGGCTGATGGCCGGCATAAACTGCGCCCTTAAACTCAAGGGGAAGGAACCTTTTATCCTCAACCGCGACGAGGCATACATCGGCGTGATGATAGACGAGCTCATAACGAGAGGCGTCGACGAGCCCTACAGGATGTTCACCGCCAGGGCCGAGTACAGGCTGATGCTCAGATCCGACAACGCCGACCTCAGGCTTATGGATCACGGCCATTCGACAGGACTCATAAACGATGAGCAGTTCTCCAGGTTCGATAACTACCGCAAAGCACTGGCGGATCGGCTTGACGGGAAAGAAACGGAAATGAAAGAAGAACTTCTGTTCCCGTGGACAAAAGAAAAGATAGATTTTGAGGTTGAGGTGGACAAAAAATACGCCCCTTATATACTCCGCCAGAAAGAGGTCATAGAAAAAACGGGCAAACTTGAAAACAAACGACTGCCGGAAAACGTGAACTATGACTCGATGACCGGGCTTCTCACCGAGGCAAAGCAGAGGCTCAACAGGGTAAGGCCCGCCACCATCGGCCAGGCCTCCCGCATACCCGGCGTCACGCCCGCTGACATCGCGGTCGTTCTTATAAACCTCGCGAAAGAGAAGGCCGGAAAATGATGAACGAACTCCTGTGGCGGAAATGGAAGGACGAAGTCGAGGCGGCTTTCTCTCTTAAACTGGACGAGGGCATGATGAACGCCTTCAAAACCCACCTCGCGGAGCTGGCAGAGTGGAATCAGAAATTCAACCTGGTGTCGTTCGCCGACGAAAAGGAACTGTTGTGGCGCCACTTCGCCGACAGCCTCGCACCCGCGAAAATTTTGTCCGAACGCGGCGCACGGGAAAAGAGCCTGAAGGTTCTTGACCTCGGCTCGGGCTCAGGTTTGCCGGCTATACCCCTGAAGATAGCGTTCCCCCTGCTTGAAGTGACGGTAGTCGAATCGATACTAAAAAAATGTTCTTTCATAGATCACATATCCGGAAAACTGGGGTTCAACGATTTTACCATCCTTAGCGAACGGGCCGAAACGCTGGGGCAGTCGGCCGAGCACAGGGAAAAGTATGACCTCGTTTTTTCGAGGGCGTTCTCAAAGACCGGCCCGAACCTCGAGATGGCCCTGCCGTTCCTTAAAACAGGAGGCAGCCTGGTAATGTTCAAGACGCTCGAACACTCTAAAGAGATCGAACAAAACCCGGAAATCCGCAAGGCCATCACCATGCTGGGCGGAGAATTTAAAGGATATTTTTGCTATACTATCCCAACGGCAGAGAATAGAGAAAAGCGGCAATTGCCGCAAAAGGGAATAGAGAATACGGTACGGCAAAACAATAAGTTTTGCCTCGTTGAGATAGCCAAAACCGGCCCGACGCCCGCGAACTACCCGAGAAGGCCCGGGATACCGGAAAAACGACCGTTAACGGCAGGTGACAGGTGATAGGTGTCAGGTGACAGGGCAACCTCAAGCCTAAAACCTGCTTTTTTTCTAACCTGTAACCTGAAACCTGACACCTGTTGCTAGCTTTGGAGTCAATATGATCGAACAGGAAACTATCGAGCATCTTATCAAGACGTTCCGCCTGGCGGTGACGAACCTCAGGATATACCCGCCGTCAAGCACAATAGTCGCGGCAACGGTCGACACGCTGCACAAGACCATACACTCCATCACGGAACAAAACAACTCGCTGACCTTCAGCCTTATAGGCGACAAATTCCTCATAGACGGCACCGAAACGAAAAACAGGGAGATCGAGCTCACCGCCTCTACCATAGTAAGGCTGTTCCACCAGAAGAAAACGCAGAGCGTTACGTTCAAGAAAGGCGTCGCCCTGGAAGAGCTCTCGAACTTTCTGGTGAACCTGCTTACAAAAAAACGCGAAGATTTCCCCCAGTTCGAGCACATCCTGCTCGACACCACCGTGTACGTCGCCACCGTCAAGGGCGAGGATATGGTCGTAAAAATAAAAGATAACATCAAACAATCCGGGGGCGATATAGCCGGCCTTCTAAAATCCATAAGAGAGTCTTACGACCTGATAGACAGCCTGCCGAACGATCACGACCTCCAGCAGGAACTGCAGGGGCACCTCGCCGAGGAGCTCGCCAAACAGGACGCCTCGGTCTTAAGGGAGATATTCGACCGCGAGATGCCGCCCAGGATAGAGAATTCCGGCATAAAAAGGATGCTTCTCGGCTCGCTTTCCAAAGACAAGATACAGGAGATATTCGGCGACATCGCCGGCTGGTTCGATGAGATAAGGAAAAAAGAGGGCTCGGATTTCGACGCCATTGAACAGCTCGAAAAGCTCAAGGGTTTCATACACACGCTCCTGCAGGCGCCCGCCGCCAGGGAGTTCCCCAGGCAGTTCTTCGAGGACCTCGTGAGAAAAGGGCTTTTGACAGAGGTCCCGTCCTGGGTGTCGCACGAATCGGCCCAGCCGACCACGATATTCGAGGCGGAGCGGCTGCTTGAAAAAAAACCCGGCGAACTGCTCGACAGCCCAGCCAAAGAGAGCCTGCCGGGCATAATCGAAAAGCTGTGCCATCTGGACTACAACGAGCTCATCGTCAAGCTGGTCGAAAAACTTCTGGAAAACATCAAGAGCCAGTCATCTAAAGTAAGACTGGTCTCCGCCGAGATTATACTCAAGGTCAGCGACGTGCTTTATTCCGCCAACAAGGAAAACATCTTAAAATACACCGAGCTGCCCGTCCTCGAGGCCGCGAAGGCTGAGACCTCCTCCGACGTCTACGGCTACTTCGCCGAGCTTTTGAGAAAAAGGGCCGTGCAGAACATTCTGCACGAAGACACGGACTCCGCGGTAAGGATTGTAGAGCTTCTTCACCTGCACAACGTTGAAGAGCTGATGCCCGAAGCAAAGATCAGGAACGTCGCCAGGGCCGCGCTCGAGAAACTTCTGCCAGAGGTCACCGGCATACTGGTGGAGGACCTGCGCTCCAGCGACGAGAAGAAGCGTTCCGCCGGCATATTGATATTCTCCAAGTTCGGCGCGCTCGCCATCGACCCGCTCATCAAGATCGTCAAGGAAAGCGAGGACGTCCGCGCTAGGAAATCCGCCGCGCTCATCTTAAAGAACCTGGGCGAAAAAGCGAAAAAATCTTTCGCCGAGGAGCTCAACCTCGGCCTCACGCAGGTCGAGATAAAAAGGGTTGTAGAGGCGCTCAGCGACATCGGCGACGACGATATGACCGAGCACCTCAACATACTTCTCCGCTACCCCGACCCGATGGTCAAAAAAGACATCCTTCGTTTCCTCGCGGCAATAAACACCAACCAGTCGAGAATACTCTTGATCGACAGGCTCAAGGACGAGGACTATTCGGTGGTAAGCGAGGCTGCGAGGCTCCTCGCCCAGACGGGCTCAAGGGAAGCGGTTCCGTCTCTCATCGCCCTGCTGAACTCGCCGAAAACGCCCGTGAACGTGCGCGAAGAGATCTGCATATTCCTCGGCACGCTCAACGACCACCGCGCCGTGCCAGCGCTAATCGCAAGTCTCAGCAAAAAGATATACTGGTTCACCTCCAACAAGGCGGACACCGAGCGCGTGAAGATGCGTGCCGCGTGGGCCCTCAGGAAGTTCAGGGGCCCGGAAGTGGAATCGGCCCTGAAGAAAGCTTCGTCCGACAAAAGCATTTCGGTTTCCATGACCGCGAAAGAATCGCTTGCGGCGATAGCGAAGAAATAACAACTTAAAGCTATCAGCTTTCAGTCATCAGTCGTCAGCTAAAGACTCGTTATTGATTTTGCTGATAGCTGAAAGCTGACGACTGATAGCTTCCATTGATTTCGGGAATGACGGCTTTAAAAAACCACATCAGCCTCTTGTGTGACAAAAGCATCCGAAAAAAACTATAATATTGCCATGGCCATAGACTTTTCATTCTACTCACCGACCAGAATAATCCTCAAAAGGGGCTCCATCAACAGCCTCTGCGGCTATCTCCTTGAGTTCTCGCCAAAGAGAGTTCTGCTTGTAACGGGACAAAATTCATTAAGGTCATCGGGCCTGCTCGAGGGCATTACAAAAAGCCTTTTAGAGAAAAATGTGCTGGTCTTTAATTTTGAAGGCGTAAAAAGCGACCCAGACACCGCAGCGGTAGACAAGTGCCTTTCGTTCGCCAAGAAAAACTCCTGCGATATGGTTGTCGGCATCGGCGGCGGCAGCGTCATCGACTGTGCCAAGGCCGTGGCCGGCCTTTTCAATGAAAAGGGTTTTAAAAGCTCAGCTGATTATCTTGAGGTTGACGGCACAAAGAATATCTCTTCACGGGGCTTACCATTCGTATCAGTGCCCACGATCTCCGGCACCGGCGCGGAGGTTACGAGAAACGCCGTTATCACGAATACCGCGAAAAAAACAAAAAGAAGCATCCGGCACGATTTTATGTATCCAGCCTTATGTCTTGTTGACCCCGAGCTTGCCCTTGCCGCCTCTTTCGAAGTCTCCCGCGCGTCCGCCATCGACGCGCTGTGCCACCTGCTGGAAGGATATATGAGCAGAAAGAGCGCCCCGTTCAGCGATATGCTCGCTCTTGAGGGCATGGAGTTCATACTCAGTTCGATCTCGAACCTGAAAAACAATTTGAAGGATTACGGAACCAGGGAATCAATAGCCTACGCCTCTCTCCTCGGCGGCCTCGTGCTGTCGAACTCAGGCCTTACGCTCTCGCACGGGATAGGCTCGGTGATAGGCCCGAGGTACGGCATCAGCCACGGCGTATCGTGCGCCATCTGCCTGCCCGGAACCATAGAGCTCAACCTGCCCGCTCTAAACAAAGACAAACAAGACAAACTTAAAAAACTTTTCGGCGGCGACGTAGCCGCCAAAGTTAGAAATATTTTGAAATTCCTCGAGATACCCGGCCAGCTCTCCTGCTTCGGCATAACGGAGATGGACATCAACAAACTCGCCGGCGAGTCCCTCGACACATCTTCCGCGAGAGGAAACCCGAAAGACCTCTGCGCCGCAGACGTGGCAGACCTGATGAAAAAGTGTATATAGCAGTTAACCAGTTAGCCTGTTCGCCAGTGCACCAGTGAAATCAAACTTGCCGCGTCCTATTTTTCAGTTGTACCGTTTTTAACTGGCAAACTGGTTAACTGGCCTACTGGCCAACTTACTCGGAGGCCCCATGCTCGAACTCAAACTCTCAACTTCCAAACGCAGCGAATTTATAGATATCACCGATGAAGTCCAGAAAGTGATCTCCAAAAGCGGCATTAAGCAGGGCGTCTGCGAGGTATTCGTCCCTCACACAACTGCGGGCATAACGATAAACGAGAACGCCGACCCCGACGTCGTTGCCGACATCATCAACAACCTCGAAAGGCTGGTCCCGTGGAGGAACAGCTACGCCCACTCGGAAGGAAACTCCGCCGCGCACATCAAGGCAAGCATGATGGGGTTTTCGCAATCGGTAATTATAGCGGACTCACAACTGATGCTCGGCACCTGGCAGGGAATATATTTTTGCGAGTTCGACGGCCCGAGACAGAGAAAGGTGTGGGTCAGGATCGTTTGATAGCTATCAGCTTTCAGCCGTCAGTCTTCAGCTAAAAACCAGACAAAACTCTTTTTATGTATCATACCGAGGTAATAATCAGCCTGCCCGCCAGAAGTGCGGCTAGGGTATCCAGCGGCGTTGATGTTCCTATTCCCTAATCTCTTTTCCCTATTCTCAGCCTTTCAGGTATTCTGAGGTGTAAAGCCTTTCGCCGTTTCCTATTCCCTTTCCTCTATTCTCTGCCTCTATCTCTCCGCCTGCTTGATCAGCTCAAAAACCGTGTCCATCGGCTCAACCACCGTGTAGCCGGCGTTTTTCTTTTCTTCTTTTGAGGCGGAGCTGAAAGGCACGTACTCGGTGGTCAGGCCGATAAGGTAAAAATACTTTTCTATCATGGTGTTCTGCCTAAGCACAAAGGCGGGGCCGCCGGCGTTTCCGGGCGCGACGAGGGAATCGAGAACCAAAACCTTTTTATCGTAATCTTTCCCCGCCACTATGCCTTTCCTGAACAGCGGGAAATCTATATTGTAGCCGCCCGAAGCCGGCGGAAAGCCGAAAATAATGGTGTTCTCGGTAATATCGATGTTGTCGAATTTCAGGCTCACTTCCTGCGCGCCGCAT
>CAZSIW010000009.1:10375-18652 GCA_964606755.1 uncultured Elusimicrobiales bacterium
CTCTTTCCCTGTTTGGCGTTGTTCCAAGCGATCTGCGGGGACACATATTCCCACGCGCCCGATCTGTAACGGCCCAGCCTCACGGCCGCGACATCTTTCTGACTTAGAAATATTGTTTTGTTGAGCATATCGGCAGAAAGGCCGATCGTTAACTCGTTCGAAACATCTTCCTTGCTCCCCGCCGTATAAAACAGGCACTTAACTTTCTTATAAGAGAACTCTTCGGGTTTGTACTTGTCCAACAACACGTGTTTCATCGTTATCAAATACACCCATTTCCCGCTGTTATAGAAAAATCCCGTCCCCGCGGGCGCGTATGTCTGCCCGCCCTCCTGCTCGCCCTGTATCAGCACCACGATCTTTTGAACGTCCTTAGACAGATTGAAATTAAAAACGTTCTCCTCGCAAACCGCGACATGGATCATCAAAACGAACAACGATAGTATTAAGAACAGTTTTTTCATATATATCCCAACGGTGTCATCTCGAGGAGTGAAGCGATGAGGCTTAAGATCTCTCATCCCGCAAGGCGGGTCGAATCGGGGCCGCGATCCCGCCAGGATTGCCTTTAGTCCAAAGTAATAGCCCTACCATAAAATCGAGACTAGGGATGGGCATAAATGTCAAAAAGTGTTGAGTACCATTTTAAGTGTGCCTGATTTGATGCCTTTAAGAAAGACCTCTGTGATTTCTGACTGATGTTTAAGCTGTGGGGTGTACCCTTACGTATGGATTCACAGTTAGTTAGATGCTGACAAGGTATTATAGTTTTTGACGTTACGACTTTGACTTTAAGAAAGAAGATGTTGCCGCCGTGTTGTTGACGTTCTTTCTTTTTTGCTACTTTTTTCTTTGTGAATTTCTGTAAATAACCGCAAAAACGGTGGTTAACCTAGAACCGCATTTTGGAAAATGTTCTTTTAGGATAATGCTCCTTTATTGAACCGTTTTAATAAAAGAGGAACAAATATTTGCATTGTCGTAGAGATTAAAGGCATTTATGACCGAGATGATATATAATGAACTATTTCATTTTATCAAATTTCAGGATTCAAAACCACTTGCCAGCGCTTATAACGCGGGCAGCTCAACGGTAAATACGGCGCCTTGTCCGTACGTGCTCTGCACGCTTATGGCCCCGCCGTGCTGATGTATTATCCTGTAACACAAGCTCAGGCCGAGGCCTGTGCCTTCGGAGTGTGTGGTGAAGAACGGCTCGAACAGACGCTCCAGCGCTTCTTTCTTGATCCCCGGCCCGTTGTCCGATATCATTATGAAAACGGACTTCTTTTTGTGCGAGGTGGCAACCGTTATCTGTTTGCCGCTGTTCTGTTCCTGGGCCTTTAGCGCGTTGCGGGCGTTGTTAATGAGATTGACAAAGACCTGTTCCAGGGACTGCACGTTCCCCGATATCTCCGGCATGTCGGCGCCGAGTTCCGTCTTGAGGCTGATCTTGTCGAACCTGAGCTGTTCGCTTGAGAGCCCCAGCGCCATCTCCACGACGTCGTTGATGTTTACGCGCATGCGGTCTGAAACTTCCCCCTGCCTGACGTAAGACATGATGTTCTTTATTATCAGGGAGGTCTTTTCACTGGCGGAAATAACCTCGTCCCACATCTCCTGCCGGTCCTTGTCGCTCTTCGCCTCTTTCAGCGCGTGAGAATACGACAGCAGTACGCTAAGCGGGTTTCGTATCTCGTGCATTATCGCGGCGAGCATCTCTCCGAGCGCCGATAGGCGTTCCATCTGGGCCACCTGTTTTTCCATCGTCCTGCGCTCCGAATCAGCATAATAAAGGAATATGAATGAGAGGATGAAAAAGAACGGTATGCGCAGAAGAAGAGACGAGTTGGCGAAGGAGATATCGCCCCCTCTCAGCGACAGGAGTGCCGTGTAGATTACGACCACCACGACCGTCATCATGAACGCGTGCCCGATGCTGTTCTTACCGCCGGCCATAAATATTATCAGGAAATAGACCAGGTACATGTCGGTGTCGATTCCGTGGCTGAAGAAGATGATGAGCGATATAAGCACGATATCCAGCGCGAAGATAGACATGCGGAACCAGCGCCGCGAGAAATAGGTTTCTTCCATAAAAAACAAGGTAACGTTCGAAAGCGCGTACAGCGCGAACATGGCTATCAGGGATTTCAGCCCTGTCACCGTTGCCGCCTCGAAGGAATAGATCACGAGGAAAAGGGAGACCAGGATAACCAGGAACCGCAGTATGATCAGGACGCTTTTGTCGTTGAGTGAAAAGGCTTTCTTGAAAATGTCGCTCTTCATATTTTAATTATACTAAATTTTGAAGGTTAACCCGCAGGAACAGCAGGGCTTTTCGGTCGGTGAGTTCCCCACGGTCAAATCTGTGCGCGTTTCCAGTGGAAACCTCCGGGGCTGTCGTGCCGGGAAAGGCTTTACTTTAAGGGCACGAATCCTTCTTTTGCTACGATCTTCTGGCCGTCTCTGCTCAGTATGAAATCAATAAACTGCTTGACCGTGCCTTGAGGCTGGCCGTTGGTATACATAAACAGCGGCCTCGAGTAAGGGTATTTCTTTATCATAACCGTTATCCTGGAGGCGGTTATACCGTCTATCGAGACCGCTTTTAAGGTCTGCGTCACATAACCGAGACCGGCGTAGCCGACAGCGCCCGGCGTTTTTGAAACAAAATCGTCGACCGCCTGGTTCGATGCCAGCATGGGGGTATCAGACGGTATTTTTTGCCCGCCCAGGGCCAGGTTGTCGAAAGCCTCGTAGGTCCCTGAGGAGCTGTCGCGCGAGACAAGCATTATTTTCTCGTCTTTTCCCCCGACCTGTGACCAGTTTAATATTTTTCCGGTAAAGATGTCTATGACCTGCTGTTTCGAAAGGTTTGACACCGGATTCTTAGGGTTAACGATGATTGCTATTCCGTCCATGGCAATTATGGTCGGTTTTATATCCTTGCCTTTATCCACGGCCTTGGCGAGCTCGGCGTCTTTGATAGGGCGGGATGAATCGGCGATATCACACTTCCCGTCGATGATCGAGGCTATGCCTACACCCGAACCGCCGCTGAGCACGCTTATATCCGTGCGGGGGTCAATGCTCATGAAAGCGCCGGCCGCTTTCTGTGCTATAGGCAGAACGGTGGTAGAACCCTCGAGAACGATCTTTGTGTTTTTGTCTTGAGCAGAAACAAACGTTACCTGGGACATCATCAATACCGCTGCCGATAGTATTGCAACCGATCGTTTCATTTCATGCCTCCCTATAGTGCTTTCCTTCATTGTTACATCAGACGGCCTTATCTTTTATTCCGCCAGTATCAGATCCGCCAGAATTTCCTGCGGGAATTTTTCGGGTATGCTCGGCCTGGGTTTGGGGGTGTTTCCGAAAGATTTCATCCTGAACTTTATGGCCTCAGCCAGCAGGTCGGGCCTCAGCTCTTTTTCCCTCATCATCACCGCCTGGCGAGAGGCGACGAGCGTCGAGGCGTTGAACTCCTGGTGGTTCGCGGTCGCGTACGGGAACGGCACGAGTATCGCTGGTTTGCTCAATATTTTCAGCTCGGCTACGGTCGTAGCGCCCGAGCGGCATATTATTATATCGGCTATCTGGTAGGCGTCGCCTATGGTGTCCAGGTAGTCCAGCACGCAGAAATCGTAGCCCATCTGCTTGTATTTGGAACGTAAAACTACCGCGTCGGTCTTGCCGGCTATGTGCAGGAACTGTATTCTCTCGCGCACGTCGGTGAGGAACATCAGGCAGTCGACCATCACGTCATTGAGCTTTTTCGCGCCCTGGCTGCCGCCGAAAATGAGGACGGTGAAGCGGTCCCTCGAGAGCATGAACTTCGAGTAGGCCTGGTCGCCGTAGGTGAAGAACAGCTCTTTTCTTACGGGGTTGCCTGTGAAAATCACCCTGCCACGCTTGAACAGCTTTGCCGATTCCTCGAAGCTTACGGCGACGGTGGATACGAACCTGGCGAGTATTCTGTTGGCGAGGCCGGGCACGAAGTTCTGTTCGTGTATAAACGTTTTGATCTTAAGCGCCGAGGCCGCCATCACCACCGGGAAAGAGATGTAGCCGCCCATCCCGACCACGCAGTCCGGCCTTTGCTGTTTTAAAAGTTTCTTGGAGAGAAAGTAGGATTTGGTCAACAGGATGAGGAATGTTATGAACGCGAGGGCTATCCTTCTCGGCATGCCGACTACTGGTATCTCGAAATACTCGAAATCCTCTTTGGCGATGAGGTCCCTGCCGATATCGTTTTTCTTAAGAACGAAAACAACTTCTATGTTCCTGCTTTTGAGCTCCCTGGCCAGGGCTATCCCCGGGTAGAGGTGTCCGCCCGTGCCGCCTGTCGCTATCAACACTTTTTTCTTGGTTTCCATTGCAGTTTCCTCTGTCATTTATTGTTTTTGGAAATATTAAGCAGTATGCCTACCTCGCACAGGTTAAAGAACAGCGCGCTTCCCCCGAACGACACGAAGGGAAGAGGCAGGCCCTTTGTAGGCAGCATTCCGCAGGACACGCCTATGTTTATGATCGCCTGAAAAACAATTATAAGCGTCAAGCCCGTCGCGAATATGGTCCCGAAAAAGTCTTTCGAGTTCTTCGCTATCAAAAGGCCCCTGTAAGCGAATATTATAAAGAGCATTATAACAAATATTGCGCCGATAAAACCAAGCTCCTCGCCTATTATCGGGAATATGAAGTCGGTGTGCGGCTCGGGAAGGTACATCAGCTTCATCTCCCCCTGCGCGAGCCCCTTCCCGAAGAACCCGCCCGAGCCGAGAGCGAGTATGGACTGGGCGAGCTGGTACGAGTTCGAGTTTATCGTGCCCCAGGAGGCCAGGTACGACTTTACCCTTGCCAGCCTGTAGGGTTTCCTCAATATCTCCTCGACGACCACAGGCAGTATCGCCGCCCCGATAACGGCAAGGTTCGATATTTTAGCCCCGGCCGCCAGAAGAAGGCATATCGTGACCGTGGAAATAAGTATAGGCGTGCCGAGGTCTGGCTCGAGGGCTATCAGCCCGCAGAACAGCCCGAGTATGAAAAGAACGGGCCACAGACCCTTCATGGCTTTGAGGCGGCTTTTCTTGCGGTCGAGGTAGTCGGCTATCGCGGCCACCACAACTATCTTGGCCAGCTCCGACGGCTGGAAGCTGAAGAACCCCCACCTGAGCCATCTCTTCGCGCCGCCTTTTGCGGGGCCGATGAAAACGACCATAACGAGAAGCACCGCGGTTATGATAAGGGCCGGCTTGATTATTTTCTGGAACTCTTTGTAATCGGTTATCGAGGCGAAATACATACCTATCATGCCGAACACGACCCATATCGCCTGCTTCGTGACGAACATGTACGGCGATTTCCACCTGACGTCTGCCATCACCACGCTTGAGGAGAAAACCATCAGCAGGCCGATTATCACAAGTGATATCGTGACGAACATCAGGATAAAGTCGCTCTTGTTGCTTGTGATGACGGCTTTCTTCAAATTAAAATACCTCTGAAATAAAAATCAAATATCAAATGATCAAATATCAAAATTGATGTGTCGCCGAAGGCGACTTGTCTGATAAGTCCGCCGTGGCGGACACCGAAATTTTGATTTTTGATCTTTAATATTTTAATTGTCTCACGAGGGTTTTAAACACCTTCCCTCTTTCCTCAAAATCGTTGAACTGGTCGAAAGACGCGCAGGCGGGCGACAGGAGAACGGTGTCTCCCGCGTCTGATAGAGCTGCCGCTTTTTTGACGGCCTTATCGAGCGTGCCGCAGTCAAAGAACGTCGTTGTTCCCCTTAAGTCCTTTTTTATAAGGCCCGCCGCCTCGCCGATCAGCAGCACCGCCCTGACCTTTGAGCGCACAAGCTCTTTGAGCGGCGTGTACGGGAAACCCTTGTCCTTTCCGCCGAGGATCAGCACTATTTTTCCATTAATGGACTCGAGTGCCACTTTTGTCGAGTCGACGTTCGTTCCCTTGGAGTCGTTGATATACCTGACGCCTTTTATCTCCCTGACGAGTTCTATCCTGTGCTCTACCCCTTTGAAAGAGGAGATGGTTTCAAGCATGTCCGCGGGCTTGATGCCGGCGCAGGTGCAGATCGCTATCGATGCGAGAATGTTTTCCACGTTGTGCATGCCGGGTATTATGGGCTTGAACTCAAGACTGTAACAGCCGCCGGAGAGTTTGACGACGAAACTGCCGTTCAAATAATACACCCCCTCCCTGAGTATCTTTTTGCGGGAGAAAAAAACGACCTTAGAGCGGGCCTTCACCGCGAGCTTCCTTACTATCGGGTCGTCATAGTTAAGCACGCAGAAATCGTTCTTGCGCTGGGAAGCGAATATCTTCGCTTTCGCCTCGATATAGTTTTTCATCGAGTGGTGGTGCTCTATGTGATCCTCGGTGATGTTGAGTATGCAGGAGATGTCGGGACGGAAAGAGTATGGTGCTTTCGACGCTTTCTGTCCGTCTGTCATGTCCTCAAGCTGGTAGCTTGAGACCTCGAGTATCACGTTGGAATCGCCGCCGATCTTTCCGGTAAGCGCGGCCGGCGGCGCGCCGATGTTGCCGGCGACTATAGTTTTGTGCCCGCTGTTTTTGAATATTTCGCCGACTAATGTCGTTGTGGTAGTTTTGCCGTTCGTGCCGGTAATGGCTATGAGCCTGCGCGGTTTCGGGGCGAGGCTGAGGGCGAACTCTATCTCGCCTGTGATGGGTATTTTATTCTTTTTGATCTTTTTAAGGATTTCAAGATCGCCCGGTATGCCGGGGCTTTTTATGACAAGGTCCGATGACAGGAGCGCGTCTGTGTGCCCTCCGAACTCCGCGCGGACCGATTTCGAGAGTTTCTTAGTTATGCCGCTAGAGCGGGGTTTTGAGTCGCTGGCGAGGACTCGCGCGCCTCTTGAAGCGGCGAGGTTTGCTGCCGCTATACCCGATTTGCCCAGGCCAATGATGGAGACTCTCAAACCTTTCAACGAATATTTTGCCATGGTTTTACCTCAGCTTCAGGGACGCCAGAGATAAAAGGGCGAGAATTATGCCTACGATCCAGAACCTGACCGTTACCTTTGGCTCGGGCCAGCCGGACAGCTCGAAGTGGTGATGGATGGGGGCCATCTTGAAAATCCTTTTGCCCCTCCTGTGCCGGAAGGAGTAGACCTGCAGTATCACCGAGAGCGTCTCGGCCACGAAAACTCCGCCGAGGACGATGAGGATAAGCTCCTGCTTGATAAATACCGCCACTACGCCGAGGGAGCCGCCCAGGAACAAACTGCCGGTATCGCCCATAAATATCTGCGCGGGGTAGCTGTTGAACCACATAAAACCGAGCCCCGCCCCGACCATCGACGCAAGGAACACCGTCAGCTCTCCCGCTCCCGCGACAGGGATTATTTTAAGGTAGTCCGCTATCCTGATGTTGCCGGCAAAGTACGCGAAAAGAGACATTGTTAGGGCGGCTATTATGAGGTTGCCGATGGCAAGGCCGTCAAGGCCGTCGGTCAGGTTTACGGAGTTGGAGCTCGCCACTATTATGAGCGCGGCAAGAAGGATGTAACCTGTGTACATGTTAAAGAACACGTCCTTAAGATAGGGAACGTTAAGCGCCGAAGCGTAGTGAGGATTAGCCGGGTAAAACCAGAGGTAGACCGCCACGATAAGCGCGGGTATGGTCTGCATGACGAATTTTATCTCGGATTTGAGGCCTTTGGGGTTTTTGAGCACGAGCTTGAGGTAGTCGTCCCAGAACCCGAGAAGACCGAGCCATATCACGCAGCCGAGAGAAATTATAACGAACCTGTTGTCGAGCCTCGCCCAGAGAAGGGTGGTGACCGTCATTGAGATCAGGATTGCCAGACCCCCCATCGTGGGCGTCCCGGATTTTGCGAGGTGCGACTGCGGGCCGTCGGTGCGTATGGTCTGGCTTATCTTGTATTTCTTCAGGCGTTTTATGAGGAACGAGGTGGTGATGAGCGAAAGGATGAGGCTTGTCAGTATCGCCATGGCCGACCTGAACGTTATGTACTGGAACAGGTTAAACGGCGAAAAATAGTTCTTTAGCGGGTACAACAGGTGATAAAACATTCTATGCTGTCTCCTCGTTGGGAAATAGGTTGTCTATGACTTCTTCAAGTTTCATGCCGCGGGACGCCTTGAAAAGCACGACCGCTCCCTGCGGCATAGAAACCTTGAGTTCGGCAGTAAGGTCTTCTTTTTTCATAAAGCGGACGGGCTTTGAGTTATTGAGCGGCTCCATGGCGTTCTGCATCT
>CAZSIW010000010.1:0-4398 GCA_964606755.1 uncultured Elusimicrobiales bacterium
ATCTACATTTAAGTTGTGAAAAAGGGGTCAGGTCTTGAATCTTGAATTTCCCCGAATTCCGGGGACATCATACTTATTTATTCTTTTGTGGCCACAACTATAGCTCAACTCCTCTTCTTCAGAACGTCGAGTTCCTTCTTTATTTTTTCGATATCATCGGCTAATATGGCTAAATCTTTCTGCCTGGCAGAATCGATACGAAGTTTATTTATATTCATTGACGTAACTGTTAACGTATCCTTGATAAAACGGTACAGATTTTCCAGCTCGCCAAGCCGGTCTTTGTTCAGGGTGTAGCCGTTAATTATGTTCATTTTTAGCACCTGCGTTGCCCATTGCCTGAAACGAACACCCTCTTTCGAATGAACCCTGTAACCCACCGAAATAATGACGTCAAGGTTATAATAAACCGTATCATAGAACTTGCCATCCGCGGCAGTATGTCGGAAATTCCGACATACTGCTTTTTCTTCTAATTCACCTTCTTTAAAGACGTTTCTTATGTGTTCGGTTACCGTTGTTCTCCCTTTGTTAAATAACTTAGAAATCTGTTTTTGAGTAAGCCACACTGAATCCTTCTCAACCATTACACCAACTTCTATACTTCCATTTCTTGATTGATAAATCGTGACTTCGCCTTTGTTTTCCACGATGTTCTCCCTGTTTCAACAACAAAAAAACTACATGCATGTTTATGCAATGTAGTTTTATATTTTCAATTCTCTTCCGGCGCTGATCATAATGGTCTCAATCTGATATAGCCTATTTTTGAGGGTAGCATCAAGGAGGCACTATTAGAATTATACTAAAAATTCAGAGAAAAGAGCAATAAATGCAGGGGTATTGGGTAAGTGCTAATGGTAAGTAAAAACACACCAACTTCCTGGATCCCCGATTACTACCTCGGGGATGACACCTTTGAAGACTCTGGTGCATGACAACTTTTAAGGAATTGATTCAGTCTTTTCGTTTGTCTATGGCGTAGCAGATGTTGGTTTCGGCACACTTCTTTTTGGCGAAGTTCTTCATTTCTGTGGCGATCTCGATTATCTTGGCGAAGTGGTTATACTCGCGGCGTTCGTTGGTCGCTACGCCTATGGAAACGGACATGATCGGGAATTTCTGGATGTGCTCCTTCCTGTCTCTTGCGATTATGTAGCCGTTGATCCTGTCTCTCGGGTTGTAGTGTTCGACTATTTCCGTATTGAACAGGCCCGTCACTTTCCGGCAGAATGCTTCTATATCGGCTATTTCCAGCATAACGACAAAATCGTCGCCTCCGATATGGCCGACGAAATCGCTGTCTTTCGTGCAGCGCTTTATCACATCGGCCATAAAGCGAATCACGTCGTCGCCCTTGTTGAAGCCGTACTGGTCGTTATACGATTTGAAGTTGTTGATATCCAGGTACGCGAAAGCGAATTTTGCGCTCTTGTCTATTCTATTGTTGATCTCGTTGGTGATGCTGATATTCCCGGGAAGTTTTGTGAGCGGGTTGACCGCCATTATCTCTTCCGTTTGTTTTAGGTGAGAGCTGACCCTTGCCAGCAGTTCGCCCATATCGAAAGGTTTGGTGAGATAATCGTTCGCGCCTAATTTTAAAAATTCTATTTTGTCTATCGGTTTGTTGTTCGCCGAAACGATTATTATCGGGATGTAGCGCGATGTCTTTTTGGTTCTCAGGTTCTGGCACACCTCGTGCCCTGAGACGGTCGGGAGGTTCACGTCCAATATTATCAGTTCGGGCGGGTTTGTTTCCACCGAGAGCAGGCCCTCGTTCCCGTCGTAGGCGGCGGAGACGCCGTACCCCTCCGTTTCAAGATTTCTTTTTACCATGTTGACTACGTCTTTATCGTCATCAATAATGAGTATTTTTTTGTTCATCTTGTTTCTGCCCTCCCTGGCGCTGATAATTCCGGGTGGCCGGATCAAACATCCCCGCAGCAAGTCGAGGGGAATTGCTAGTTAAAAGTTTTTAGAAAATCCCAAACCCGGGCAGAGGGTGTTTCTTGAGTCTGCGATAAAAACGGGCTTAACATCAAGACTGCCATAGCGTTGCGCGATTATGGGGCCTTCATATACGGCGATGCCAAGACCAAGCACCACACCAGCGAGATAGCCGGTCGCAGCGTCTTTTCCTACCGATTCCCATTTATTATTATTGATCACGTCAAGGCCGCCTATTAAGGTTCCCGCGATGATGCCGATACCTCCCCCGAGGTTCATGTCACGCAGTATTATGGCTCCTATGCCTTTCTTTCCGTTGTCCACATCAATTACTCCGAGAACAATACCGCCGGCCATTCCTAGAAGTGTGCCTATAATTGCGCCATCGGCCATCATTTTTGCGTCGTTTTGGTTCTGAAGATATCCAACCGAAACGCCGGACACAAGGCCCACGATGACTCCGTCCCGCGCGTAATAAAGAACTGACGGGGTGCCCACGGGATTCGCGCCAAAAAATTCAATGGCATTGCCCACGGCAGGGAAAATCAGCAGGCACGCGCACATGACAACAATGACGCTCTTAACAATTTTGTTCATTTCGCCCTCTCTTTCGCTGACGTAACGAGCTTTCAAATTATACTTTTTCTATATTCTAAGGTCAATGCAGAGGCAAAGGACAGAGCAAAGAGAAAAGAGGTTGGAGAAAAACTACCCTATTATCCCCACTGTTTTGTTTGTACAAAACAAATAAGGAGGGCGGGCGCCCTCGAGGTGACGGAACTTTACAAACCAAATAAAAATTGGTACAAATGAGACAGAGAAAAGCACAGGCGGCATGGGGATCAATATGAAGTCTGAGATCGCGGGATTATTCGTTATTTTGGCGGCGGTGTTTGTTTGCGGGCCGGCGGTTTCAGCCGCCGGGATGATCGATTTTACGGGCCAGAAGAAGCTTTACGAGCTGGGTGGAAGGTTCAACGAGGAAACGCCGCAGCTGGCATTGGACACGACGGGCCATGTGTTTGTGGCTTACACGGGCACGTTTGGCGCCTCGCCTGACAACCCGGGGGTGTTCGTTGACGTGTCAACAGGTTCCGACAAATCGTTTTCGCATAACACCATAAACATCGACAAGACATGGCTGATCGGAAGTTCCAGCCAGACGACCGTCGCCATGACGATGCCCGCGATGGCTATCGACAAAAACAGCGTGGTGCACGTCGGGTTTTTGTGGACCTTGAGCACGTCGACCTCAACGTACGTTTGTTACACGTATTCGACAGACAGCGGCAGGAATTTCGCGCCGCCGGTAAAAATAAGCCTAGTGCAGATATCCAGCGCCACTGCGCCTCAAATGGCGGTGAGCGGCGAAAGCGTTTACATCACGTGGACCGATATAGACAACAACGTGCACCTCAGCAGGTATAGCGGCGGCAGGAAATCAAAGGTAGACATTAAGATACCCAAACAGTGGGGGTGTTACGGGCAAAAGATGGCGGTGACGCCCGCGGGAAAGATATATATCGTCTGGTACGGCTACAACGCCGATTCCAACAGCTATAAGATCGTTTTCGCGAGATCCGTAGACGACGGGATGACGTTCACCTATCCGGCGGCGATAGACGACGACAACATGGTTTCGTCCGAGCCGTCTATCGCGGCGTACGGCGAAAACAAGGTGTATGTTACCTACACCGACACCAGGACCATATACAAGCACATCAGGTGCGTGGTGTCTACCGACGGCGGCGCCACGTTCGGGGCGAGCGTGCCGGTTTCCAGCGAGACGGGCGGTTATAACGACCGGGGCTCGACCGTAAGAGTTGACGGCAGCGGGATAATTTACGCGGCGTGGTGCAACGACGCCAAGGCGGCCGACACGCCCGACATCTTTATGGCCTGGTCGGCGAACGGGGGCTCGTCTTTCAGCGCATTTCAAAAGATCAATAACATCGGCGGGGTAAATCAGTTCGGGTACGGGAGCCCTTCGTTCGATGTCGATGCCGCCGGGACGATACAGATCGCTTGGAAGGGCGAGGCGGTTAAAGACACCTCTGATCAAATATATTATTCAGCTTCCATTAACGGGGTAGCGCCGAAAATGTTGGCGGCGGACTCGGCCACTTCAACCACAGTTTCGCTTTCATGGCAGGGGGTCACTTTCCCCCGCTTCCGTATTGACAGGTCAACGGACGGGCAGACATGGACCACCGCTGTCAGCCCCGAAGCGCTGGCCGCGCCCAACTTCACGGACACGGGACTGAAGCCGGATACGACGTATCATTACAGGGTGTACGGTTATACAGTGGAAGGAACCGCCGTCAATACCCCCGCCACCGTGACCGCGACGACGGCTCAATAAAACCATAGATCAGGCACTACAGATCAAAAATCAAAAGTTTTCAATATACTGCAAATCAACTTCGAACGAACCGGCCTAAGATTCAATGC
>CAZSIW010000010.1:4408-15448 GCA_964606755.1 uncultured Elusimicrobiales bacterium
TGCCGCCGGATACCCGATTACTACCTCGGGTATGACACCAAAAAAAGGTTGTCATTCCCGAGATCCGTTATCGGGAATCCAGGGAAGTCGATTTTATGAAGTTTAATTTTTGATATTTGATCTTTAATTTTTGATCTATTTATCGGCCGTTGGTGGTTACTTTGAAGAGGAGCTTGTTGACGGGCTGGATGTCTACTGTCATGACACGGTTGTCGGGCATCGAGATGACCATCATCCTGGGCTGCCAGGTTTTATATTTTGACATAACTTTTTGAGACTCGGTCTTTATTATATTCTGGAACAGGAAAAAGGAAGAGTCCGATAAAGCGCCGGTCGCGGTTACGAAGAGCTGGTCTGGCGTCCACCGTTCGTACCTGAGCTGGACGTTGTTCAAAAGCACCGACAGGAACGGGTTTGTCCTTGAGGCCATGTTTACCTGCGAGACCATCAGCCTGCCGGCGAACTCTTCCACCGTGAGGTTGTATTTGATATCTCCCACCAGAGACTGCAGTGTGCTCGGGCCATTGGGTGTTTTGTTCAGAATGTCGATCTCGAGGACCAGGCGGCCCTCGTAATCCGATTTCGATATCCTCTGGTAGAGCAGGCCCTTGACGTCCTCAAGCCGCTGTATGAGCCTGATATTGAGGCTCCAGGCCGCGTCGCGTGCATTTACCACCATGTACTCTATCTTGGCGTCACTGCTCAGAGACACCCTCGTTATCGAGAGCATCGCGCCCTGTATCTTTTTGAGGATCTCGTTAAGCATTCTCGGGTCAGTGCTGGCGATGCCTGAAAGGTAGAGGTCGAGGTAAAGCGTGTTGCCCCGCAGAACCACCCTGCTGTCGAGGTTGTATTCCTTTTTTATCATTTTGGCAAGGGCCATAGGCAGCTGGTTTTTCGGGTATGACGGAGAACAGCCCGACAGTAAGACTATAGACATTAGGCCACAGACTATAGACTTAAATACATTTGTTCTCATGTTTTTTGTCCCTGTCTAAGGTCTAGTGTTCGTGGTCTATGGTCTGCGGTCTGCTTTTTATGCATTGTTTGCCGGCTGGATCGGAGCATTGACGGCATATTTTCTGCTTTTCCCCAGCGAAGTGAATATTTTTTCTATATCGTCGTAATCGAGCTCGTCTTTCCGAAGCAACTCGTTCGAGAGCGCTTCCACCACGTTCCATTCCTGTTTTAACAGGGTTTCCACCTTTTTAAGACAGTCGTTGATTATCAATATGGTTTCGTTGTTCAGTCTTTCCTTAAGAGAGTTGGATATCTCGTTCTCGGGGATGGCCGTGAAATCTCCTACCAGCCCGATACCGCTCATCCCGAGCCTCCATGCCATCATATGGGCGACAGAGGTGGCTTTCTGGAAGTCAGAGGAAACACCGGTAGAGGTCGTGCCGCAACGGATCTGCTCGGCCGCGTAGCCGCCCATGGCTACCATTATATCGGCCAGCAGTTTGTCTTTGTTGAACGTGTGCAGTTCTTCCCTGGGGTTGTGGCTTACCATGCCCAGAGCCTGGCCGCGCGATTTTATGGAGGCCTTAAAAACGTCGTCAGTCGGGTGCAGGAAATAAAGCACAGCGGCGTGCCCGGCTTCGTGATAGGCGGTCTGCTCTCTTTCCTGGGGCGTCATCATAAGGTGCGTCTCAAGGCCCAAATCTATCCTGTCCATCGCCTCGGAAATGTCGTCCAGGTCTATCTTTTCCTTCTTATTCCTCGCGGCTATGAGAGCGGATTCCTTGACTATGTTCTCGATGTCCGCCGGGGACTTGTAGACCGTTCTTCTAGCCAGCCTTCCTACATCGATGGATTCCTGGAAACTGACTTTGGCAAGATAGTATTTGAAAAGGTCCTCACGTTCCTGGAGGTTCGGGAAATTGATGAATATCTTCCTGTCGAACCTGCCGGGACGCAGGAGCGCTTTGTCCAGGTGGTCTTCGGAGGAGTTCGTGGCGCCTATGACTATAACGCTGTTCTGCCCGCTGTCCAGGCCGTCGAGCTCAACGAGTATCTGGTTCTGGGTGCTGTTCGTTTCTTCACCGCCGCCCATGAACGAGAAGGTTCTTCTCCTGCCAATGACGTCGAGCTCGTCAATAAAAACTATGCAGGCCCCTTCCGCGTAGGCGTACTGCTTAGCCTTGGCGAAAAGCTTCCTGACACGGCTCGCGCCGACGCCGACGAATATCTCGACGAACTCGCTGCCCGCGATGGAAATGAACGGTATGCCCGATTCGGTGGCTATGGCCTTGGCCAGCATCGTTTTTCCGCAGCCCGGGGGCCCTATCAACAGGAGACCCTTGATAACCTTGCCGCCGATCTTCTTTACCTGCGCCCTGTCTTTTAAAAGCCTGACAACCTCTGCGGCTTCCTTCTTGGCGCCCTCGAGGCCTATGACGTCTTTGAACTTTACATTAATGTTCTGCACGTCTATCTTGGATTTTTTCATCCCGGCGAGGCCGGTCCTGGAGAAATACATGTAGAAGAAAACGAATATCGCCGCGTTGACGCCCGCGAGCAAAAACTGCAGCGGCATGTTCGCGAGGGTGAGGTTCCTGTAGAAAGATTCGACCGAACTGAGGCCGATGACGCTTAATATCAGAAGTAGTATAACGCTGAGTATGATAACGATCGTTACCCAGTGGTTTGACCAGAACACTCTTAATTTACGCATTTTTTCTCCTGCCCGAAGGAACCGCCTCAATTAGCGGCTCTCAGAAATGATACTTTTAGACCGTTAGTGATTATATTATTTTTTGACCTGTTTGTAAATTAAACAAGCGCGGGCAATAAAAAAACCGGCGTTCTTATCACACCGGCGTTCATACAGGCCTTTATCAATAACGTCAGAATTTGATCGTTAAACCCAGGCGGTGAGAACCAGTGCTCTGCTCGACCACGAGCGGCATCTCGAACGCGTAATCCATGGCGAGCTTTATCCTGCCGATCGGCAGTTCGTACCCGATGCCGGCCGTAATTTCCTCGTTGTTTGCGCCCGCCCTGATCGGGAACCTGCCCTTGAACAGCCTTGTCTCTGCGCCCACCCTGTAGTCTGTGCCGGTCGCGAGATTGGCAACGTCAAAATCGATGGTAAACAACGGCAGGCCGACGACCGGCAGTTTGCTAATGTGGTAGGCTATGCCCACGACGCTCTCGTTCGTGACGATATCGGGGCTCTTCAAGCCTACGTCTGGCGAAGTTATGTTCTTTGAATCGTAACCCAGGGAAATCCCCGCTTTAGGGAAGGTGAGAAGAACGCCGGCGTCATACGTCATGGCATCTTTGGAAGAGCCCGAGGCGAATACAGGGTCGTTCACGGTCATGGCGTCGAGCGTATACTCGTGCCTGAGATATTTCACGTTGACTCCGGCCATTAAACTGAATTTTTTGCTCTTAAAAACGTCATCAAGAGACCTAGCATATGTCAGGACAGCGGTATCTTCGCGGTACAGCGCCGGCGAGTCCAGGGACGCCCATGTTATGCCAAGAGTGCCGTAGGCTTTCCCGAGAGGCTCGATATAGCTGAAATAATTCTGCCCAATCTCGACGCCCTGAAGCCCCGTGAAGAGCTTCGACGACATGAACGTGGCCTCCCTTTTCTGCATCAGGGCCGCGCCGGCAGGGTTGTACATCGGCCCGTTGGAATCGTCCGCGACGGCTGTAAAAGCCTCGCCCATGCCGATGGGCCTGACGCCCCAGCCTTCTTCCTCGAACGCCCCGAAGGCCTGGCATGCCAGCGAAACAAACACCGCGATGATCAAAAACAGTTTCTTAATCATATTATTTTGCGACCACTATCGTGCCGTTTATCAGCTTACCAGTTTTCTTCAGCTGGTATATATAGATACCGCTCTTTACCATCGAACCGCTGTCGTCCCTGCCGTCCCAGTGGTCTGTGCCGTTATTTAGGGTGCGTATTTTTCTTCCAGTTATGTCAAAGATGTTTATTACGTCCGTAAGCTCGATACCCGAAAAATGGGCAACGTCGTTTATGCCGTCGGCTGTTGCGGGAGTGATTATTCTCTCGGCGGGCCTGTAGTCGTTATCAGTCATGTCCGCAGTGGAGAACAACGCGTAGAGACTGAAGTGCTCAACGGTGGCGGTAACGGTGTTTGTGAGCTTATCGACAGTGCCTCCCACGAATCTCCAGTCAAAGCCGTCCCACCACATTATTTTAAGAGAATCAACACTGCTGGTCGTGCCGTCAACTATTCCCGAATGGTTAACATCGGGATAGTGCAGGGTGACCTGGACGGGCCTGCTGAACATGAGCCCCTCTGGCTGAAGATCGTATACCATTGCGGGATTGCTTGAAAGGAATTTCTTTGACGAGCTCATGTACCTGGCATCAGTTTGATCCATCTGGTTGATCGTTATTGTCTGCTCCGAACTCACCGCCCCATCCGGGATATTGAGGTTCGTTTTGCCGTCGTGCGGGTTTGCGTTCTCCAGTGTTACGACGCCGCCGGTCTTGTCAATTTTCTGAGTAACGATACTGCTTACAGGAACCTTTACCATCTGCGAGATCTGCTGCGAGATCTGCTGCGGGGTCTGCAGATTGGGAGGATATGTCTGCCTCATCTGGTACACCCCTGTCGACTGGGCGGCACCGTTGAAGATCGTATAATTGCCGCTGTCGTCGATCGCCATTATCTCATAATAGAAGGTGCTGTTATTGCTTAAGCTCGGAAGGCTCGCCGTGGCGTTAAAACTGAAAAAATATGACTTCGGCAGGGTAGAACTTTTTGTCTGGGCGCTCGACAACGGATACGCTTTTGTAGATATCTGGACGCCGTCCGCAGAATAATATATGACCACCGCCCTGACGGCCATGTTGTCCGTAGCCGTGCCTTCGATGATGATCGTTTTGTCGTAGGGATTGACCTGCCGCAAAGCAACATGCTGTACCGATGGGGGCTGAGTATCCGTTGTTTTGAAACAAGTGCCACCACTCAGCGTAGTGGATGACACGCTAACGAACGTTGCTGCTTTCAGCTGCGGCACGCAACACACGAACGCCAGAAATAGAGATGGTAACAACCTTTTTATTTTCATAACAAAAACCTTGACCCAGACAACCTACGACCGCTTTTTAGAACTTCATTTGATGATTTGCGCCACGCCTTTTTTGTCAATTTTGAACTTCACTTCCTTTTCTTTCATCTGCCCGTAGCACTGAAGATTTATCTTCGCGATGTACTTGCCGGGTTTTATATCAGACTTGGAAACCGCTACAAACGACCTGGGGGTACCTGGATAAGAAGGCCGCCCCTCGCTGAAATTAAAACTGTCGACCACTTCCGTCTTGCTGTAAATCACCACGTTACCCACCGGCCTCAGGTGCACGTTCCCGTTGTTTGCCACCACGGCCGAAAACTGCAGTTTCCCGGTTTGGTCATCTATTTTGACATCAGACACATCCCAGTCTATTTTTTCCGTCCCTTTCGCGGTGACAAACACCGACACGCTGACCATCAAAGTTATCCCGCCCTGGTCACCCTCGATCTGAGGCACGAATGACATCATCGCGACGAGAGAACCTTGCGCTGCGGTGGACAACCGCACCTCATACTTTATATCCCTGGTCTCGGCAGGCTTCAGGTATACTTCCGAATCAACTATCACCAGCCAATCCGAGGCGGTCAAACCTTTATTCTCAGGAAGAACGAACCAGTCCCTGACAGATGCGAAAACATTGGCAGGAACATCATTGTCGTTTCGCACGGTCATGGAACCTTCGAACGAACCGCCGGGCACCAATGATATTTCTGTCCTGGAAGGCGTTACCGTCAGCCCCGCATACGCAAACACTGAACACAACAACAGCCAAAGAATAAAAGGTACTCGTTTCATGCTGTTTCCTTTAACTTGCAATTCCCCTCAGCTTGCTGAGGGGTAACCGAATATTCCTTCTCCCCTGGTGGGAGAAGGCGAGGATGAGGGGGCTAAAATAAAGAATGTTCACTTCAACATCACCCTCACCTCAATCCTCTCCCATCAAGGGAGAGGAGGGAAATGGATTCCGCTTGATACCGCCCAGCTTGCTGGGCGGAGGTTTATTAGCTTACTCTGTAAAAGTCTCTATTGTGAGTGTATCGGTACCGTAAGACACACCACTCAACGCTGAACTAAAATTCGCGCCGAAATAGACATAATTTGGTGATGGACAATTTGCAAACCATGTATATTCAGCACCTTGAATACCACGAACGGCATCTTTTATAATAACATAATCGGTCCCGTTTATAGCTGTTGTCTGGTTCATTTTATCTTCAATCCAATGCCAGCATGGGTACCCATTGCCACCTGTACCAGTCGCATCCCACAACCTGCTGGGATACCCCGTTGCACCCTGTTGTATGCTGAATGTGGTCGGCGGAACAACCGCGCCACCGCCAGTCGTAACGCTGGATGTCGTAGAAAGAATTCTCCAACACATAGAAAGAGTTGTCGAAGAAACATTGGGATAAGTTGAAGAATAGCCAACAAGACCGGCAGCCGTAGTTGTACTTACGCCGACATACTTGTACGGTAAAACACCATTTGTATTATCCGTGTAAATCTGCATGGCGCCATTAGCGGCAGTTATTGTGGAGTATACCACGATGTACGCGTCAGCTCTCTGCCAGACTGTCTGGCCGGGAGTTATATTACCTGTGTTCCACCATATCTGACCGGTTGTGGAACCATCAAGAATATTACAAATTTGAATACTGGCCTGGACCGAACCGGTGCCGCTGAAAGTTACCGCGGCAGTTGAAACAAAAGACGCGACGTGTGCATAAGCAGCGTACACACTGCTTGTGACACATGAAAACAACACAAACAAGACAAGCATCGAAAACAGTTTCTTCATTTTACTCCTCCTCTATTTATTTTTTATTACGTTACTTGCTACTCAAAACCAAAACTTCAATTCTACTCTATCACCCCCGGATTTATTCTGTAAAAGTCTCTATCCGGATATTAGTCCTATAAGTCCTCGGCGACCTGGCGTTCGTAAAGTCCGCACCGAAATAGATATAATCAGGTGAGAGCGCGTGATCCCATTGCCCCTCAGCATCCTGTATACATGGGCTGTTGCCAGAATTATCCAATCTTCCAGATTTAGCTGTTACATAATCGGCTCCATATTGAAACCCGGATGTATTTCTATCTTCCATCCACAGGAAACAATGATATGAAGAGCCCAGTTCATTGGAATAAAGATACCCTGTCGTCGAAACAATCAATTCTTTTATAGTCAAAGTAGTTGTGGTGCTATCTACGATCCTCCAGCACATCGGCAGAGGCGGTTCCGTGGTATCTTCGACCGCGATCAACCCCACAGGGTTTTGCGCCCCGGTATACACCGCTGACGCATCGTTTGATTTGTTGTCAGTATATATCTGAACTCCGCCATTTGAATTTGTAATTGTGGAGTACAGCACCACGTACGCATCAGCGGCACGCCAGGAAGTCGAACCCAGCGTTATGCTGGACGCGTTCCAGTATATCCATGAGGTCGTACTACCATCCAGAATATTTTTAATCTCAACAGCCGCCCATACCTGTGTCTGGCTTGGCACAGGGAACGACACGCACGCGGTCATGGTCGCGCGTGAAACGCTTATGAAACTGGCATGCGCTCCCTTAACACAAATGACACAGAAAACAGATAAAAGTACCACAAACAACCTGCGCACGTGTTTTTTCCCTCCGCATTCCCGGATCTTCTATTATTTATTATAACCGATAACTCTTGCAGTATCCACTGTTATTATATAAATTACATGCAAAGTGGGTTTGTAATAGATGTAAAATTATTATGAAATTGACTATTGAACAGAACAATGAAAAAGCAAATTTTTATACATTAGGGGTGTAGTCAATTATAAGTGTATTTATAATTAAATATGTACCATTAATAATAAATACTATTTTTCATAATCTATCATGTCAAGATAAACACTTGCGTTCTGACCCGTTGAAACAGCGAAGGAGAAGATGAAAGGCTCATCTATTGTCAAAGTCATTAGCCCGCCGCCGCCGAAAGACGATAACGGAATAATCTCTTTCTGCCAAGCAGTGGTGATGTTTGTTATACTCACCTGCTTCTGAGGTGTTGTACCATCATCAATTCCAATGACAACCTGCTCGCCGCCAACCGCCCCTTTGATCCAGAAGGCCAAACTGGAATACAAAGACATATCCCGCCCCGAACCGAAAGAAACAGAAAAACCAGCCGCGCCTCCAGTCACATCCGTAAGCTGCAGATATGATATTGGATCCCCGGGAGCCCCGTTTCCATCGCTCCTGGGTTGTATATTCAAAGCGTTAGCCGGGAAGACTGACAAAAGATTGCCCTGAACACTCACAATATCTTTCGAGAAACCCTGATCGTTATATATAATATACGACAGCGGCGACACATTCAGGTTCACCACGCCTCTCAGGTTTGAGTAATTAGCATAAATTTGCCCGGTTCCCGGTGAGGCCCCCGATATAAAAGTAACCGTCTTTCCCGTGCTGGGGGTTCCAAAACTACCCAGTGAAGCAGGCTGAACGGTCCACTGAGGACTTATATCGATCTCATTGCCAGAAGAATCCCTCGATATGGCCTTCAACTGCACTGTCCCGCCGGCAACTGCAGTTCCCCCCGCAAACACTTTCACATAAGTGGGATCTATGGCGATAGTAGAAGTATTATCGGAAAGCTTGTTCTTCTTGTTCACACAAGATGACAGGATAAAAATCAAGATGATCGGAATGAGCATTCTTTTCATGTTAGAATTTTTTTTGATATAAAAGATTAACTGCTCCATTTTTGTATGACATCTTCACTGGATTTGCCGTGCCCTTATCACTCCCGGAAGAAGGCACATTGGCGGAGAAATATGCGTCAAGCACACCGTATAACCAGAACGCTGCCAGGCAGTAAGACGCACCCTGCGCGTTATTAAAATTATTTGAATAATCATTGTACAGATCGGAATCCTTTACCCCCAGGTTCTTATAATCGTTGTACCTGCTGTCAGCTTGTCTGAAATAATAATAGGCCGCCCCGCCCGACAGGACAGCTCCGGCCAGCACGATGCTTCCCTTTGTTTCCTGGCCATTCGAAAACTGGCCCCACCCGGGAATGAAGAAGGATCTCATCATCGAGCTCACGCGCTTCTTGTGCTTGAGATCAACGGTAATAGTTGAAGGAAAACCGCCCTCAGCAGCGAGAACAAGCAGTATAAGAAACGTGAAAACTATTTTTGATATTCTCATTTTGTTAATATTATGTCATCAAGAAAAACAGTTCCGCCGTTACCGTTAGGAGCATCGAGGTTTGCGCTTTGATTGAACTTAAGAATGACTCTCACAAAATCTTTCGCGGCAGCAGCAGGAGTAACGCTAAACTCGTAATATTGCCAGCTTGAAGAAAGGGTACCGGTCTCAATAGCATCACTTCCAGAAACAGAATTGGGCCCACCGTTATTGCTCTCAAGACGTAAAGAAACATTGGAGTTAAGAGTGCCTCTTGCCCAGAAAGTCATTTTCGTATAGCCGCCAAGGGCAAGATTTTTTGTGACAGAATTGTAACTCGCGATGCTGTTTGCAGCGATAAAACTGAATCCACACCATGTATTCTCTATCGAAGACGAAGACGAAATGCTGTCCGCGGTCCCGCCGTACGCTGTGACGTTACGGCCGTCCCACGAATATTCTATGCACTTTGTACCGGAATGCGGATTGTCATAGCAGCTAAGATTGAACTGCTGGCCATCCGAGGAAGTGAGGAACATAACCGTCCCACCCGTCTTCAATTCATCATCATAGATGATCCACTGGCCACTATAAGTTCCTGTCGGATTCTGGGCAGGCGCGGGATTGACGAATCTGTTCGCGGGGTTTTTTTCACACCCAGCCACAAGAAATAAAACCACTATAGGTAATAATGCCAAACGTGTTTTTATCATCTTTGCTGTAAAAGTTTTTGGGTTCAGGGAATCAAATATTCGACTCCCCGAACCCCTAAAACCATTATTGTTTCTATTGTTCGTACTGAATGTCGTCAAGATAAATTATGAAACCCTGTGGGTTGTCGTCTTTTGAAGCCGACCAGCAAAAACCGCCGATAATGTTCGAGAGATCTGCGTTGGCCAGGTCTATCGTATATTGCTTCCATTCCTTCGTAAGCGTTACAGGTCCGAGGCTCTTTGAGTCCGAGTCTCCGAATTCTCCGCTTATGCCGCCCATTTTAAACTCGGAAACCACCTCACCGCCTACCGCGCCTTTCGCCCAGAAGGTAAGCTTCTTCATTCCAGTCAGTTTATAGCCGCCTTTTTTGTTGTCACCCCAGTTGTTGACCGGCTGCTGCCAGTACATGCCGGCCCAGCCCGCGTTCTTTGACATCGCCGCCGTGTATGTGATCTTTATACAAGTCTGGCCCGAGTGGGGAGCGGTCATGCAGCCGAGATCCACCTTAAGATCTCCCGCGTCACCCATCCAGCCGGAAGGCGCGTAGTGATTCTTGAAATATCCTTTGTCCTGATAGATGACAAATGTTTTCATTTTTGAGATGTCTTCTTTTGCTACCTGCATGGCAGGCGCCTGTGTAGCAGCTGATTGTACATTTTGTGGAACGACTTTCTGATCCGGTGAATCTGCAAGACAGATACCTGAAGCTAGTGTTAAAACCGCCGAGACTATCCAGACTGACTTTTTCATTTTTATCTCCTTAATTTTTTCATTTTGCAGTTACTGGTGTATATTTCCGTCATTACAACATGACCCGCACAAAACATTTGAACGCGCACAGCAAAACACTGTTCTCAACGAATATTAATAAAACTACATCACCTCCCTGCATCCTTTATCTAGAGATAAGCAATAAGTGGGCCGAAAGTGTAGCTAAAGAACATCCTCACCTCATCGTAATCGCCTATTTCCGGTGCGTAATATTGATTGTCCGTCTTCTTTACTCCCGTATACTCGACACCAAGTTTGAAATCGCTGAAGATTTTCTTTGAGATCATGGCATAATAGAACTCGTCTATGCTCTCACCAAAT
>CAZSIW010000010.1:15458-18216 GCA_964606755.1 uncultured Elusimicrobiales bacterium
TGTCCTTTCCCAGATTTCCGGCCCCCAAATATCGTGGCCGTACGAGAGTTTCCCGGAGAAGCTCTTATAGTCAAAAGACAGAGTTGTCGTAAAATAATCCGTCTCGGGCTTGAACTGGGTGGTATCAAGCGTGTAAGCAAAACTGCCGAGTGCCGGCGATTCCCCAACCCCGAGCTCGTATATCAGGTGCAGTTTTCCAGAAACGATCTTACTTATTGTCTTAAAAGAATAAAGGTAGGAATCCGTCGCCCAAGCGCCCGTCGCCCCGTAAGGCTCCCAGACGACCTGGCCGGTCTCATCGGTATAATACATCCTGTCCGTCCCTGTGGGATATTTTGCCAGGCTCAGCTGCATTGCGAACGATAGCGGCGATTCTTTCTTGGGATTAATGTTCCATGATTCAAGGACGTCCGGTTTGTACAGATAGAACCATGTGCCGGGACTATCATCGAACAGGAAGTTAAAATTTATTATGCTGGCTTCACGGTTGTCCCAGTTTACAGTGAACGGGCTCTCTGGTCCTCTAGGAGAAAGAGCAATTGGGCCGAGGTTGCTTACCGTGCCTTCGTAAACAAGAGGGATCGGACCAATAAGCGGTTTTCTATAAATGAACTCGATACCGGTGTTTATGGACTCAGAAACCTTCTTTGTAAATTTGATCGAACCCTCCTGCTTGTCGCCCGCCACAAGTCCGAGATAAGTGTACTGAAGCGACAGCACGCCTAAAAGAGGAACATCCTTAAACATCAATTTCAGGCTTTCACCCAAAGCATCGTTGGTAGTTATCTTTCCTGTCTGTAGATTATAATTTGAACCGTCAAAACCCTGTCCCTGCGGGGCGTCCTGCACATAAGAATATTGCTGGTCTATCCGAAAAGGCTGGTAAATGACCCCCGCCTCAAAATATCTTGAGCGGGTACTGAACTCATACGCCTCTTGTCTTTCGTCCGGAGTGCCGTATGGAATGACATGGTCCCTATAAACTAGAGCATTTGTCATTCCCAACATTTTAAAGTTATAATTTGCGTAATATCCATCTTTATATCCCCACAAAACTTCCTGGCCCCAATAGGCTGTCAGCTTGCTGTTATTATCTCCGAGCTGCAGGCCATACCCCTCCGGCACGGGATAGCCGGAAATACGCGTATAATCTTCGGTATTGAACTGTTCGGGGAAAAGATTGAACATGTCCCCCTCATCAGACCAGTTGTAGTGCCCGACACCTTTGTAATAACTCACATTATTACTTTCGCTTCCCAGGACAACTTCTCCTTTTTTCCAGAAAGCGTTAGAACCCTGCGAATCTATCTGGTGATCGAGGTTTATGGGCTGCCAGTATCTGTCGGCGTAGTTACTGATAAATTCTATACTCGAATTGGCGTGAAGGAAAGAAAACGGATTAAACGTTATATTTAAGAGGCAAGATTCCTGCTGTGAATTTGTCCATGTGTTTGTGGTAACTTTCGGGTTGTAGATATAGTTGTAGTTAAGTGAATCGGGAGAAGGCTGGAAAGCAGACCAACCGTCGCCAAGCTTGTGGCTGAAATAATCATATCTGAATTCACTGTCTATTTCCAGTAAACCGTCCCTGCAATAGGCATATCCCGTGAATATGAACATTGCTATAATGACGTTATACAGCCATTTCTTTGGCATTGAATTTATTTTACATTTTAAGACGTTATCAAGTCAAGTATTATAAATATTCCAACTTATTGTATTTGTATAGCGACAAAACACAACATATAGTACATATGCTAATTATTACATATCGATTAGTTTTATTGAACTTACTAATACTGACCCTAATGCCAAATTATAAATATCTTTGATAAACAGTTAAATTCTAATAGAACCTGACAAGATTCAACAAGATTTCCCGGCATATGTCAATAGCCAGCATTGACTCTGCCAATTAATGAACCGTTATTAGTTTCACAGCATCATTTATGGGGCACTATTCCAAAGTTCTTTGTACATGAAATACACTTTCCTCAAATGCCTGAGGAAAGGGCTGTTCTTGCCGTCGCCCTGCCCGCATATCCCCATCCACTCGTCGTGGAAATACCCGTCTATCTTCGGCCCCTGCCAGGCACCTTCCTCTATATCATGTTCGTACCAGGAACCGCAGAGCCACCATTTATCCAGCCAGCAGAAAACGCTGCCACCTATTGAGTTGCCGTTACTCGCACCCCAATAACTGTTTTCCACAATATCAAGCCATGCTTTTTTGTGGTACTGGGCCTGAAATTCCTCATTTATCTGGTTTTTTCTCTGGTCATAACAGTCCACGCCGTACTCGGTTATAAGGACCGGCCTGTCATAAGTCTCTTTCACATTTTTCCATAAACTGCCAAATCCGAAGGCTCCTGCATACGAGTTAAACCCAACAATATCGAGATCCGGGCAAAAAGTATTATAGTAAGAAAGAAGCCGTTGTTTCCCATTGCAGACACAGACCGGATGGTTCGGGTCTATATCTTTTATCATCCTGCAGGTATCGTTTACGAACCTCGCGTAAGCCTCCGGCTCTTTTGCGGCGTTGGTGTTATTCACGGTCGAATTCTCAACACTGCCGCCGGAATCGTTTTCATTGCCCAGCATCCACATGAGCACGTAGGGCTCATCCTTGTATTCAAGGACCATCTCCTTCACATTGTCCATCATCTTCTGTTTCTGGAGTTCATCGGTATAATCGGTCCCCTTGTCCCAGTCCGCCTCGCTTCCCACGGTATAAGCTCCAAAAAAATTACCCATT
>CAZSIW010000011.1:0-18000 GCA_964606755.1 uncultured Elusimicrobiales bacterium
GGGGTAGGCGCCGAGTACACAATAAATACCGGCAGCGCTTTCATATTTCCTGTGCGGGCGGGCTACAGGACCGGCACTGAAACCGGCGACCTCTCCGGCCTTTCGGCTGGGTGTAGTGTGGTGTATAACAAAACGCTTTCTATCGATTTCGCCTGGGTGCCGATGGGGATTCTTGGCGATTCAATGCAGTTTGGGATTTCCTATAAATTTTAAGGGGCTGCTGAGAAAACTCAGCAGGCCCTGATTACGCAGATCAAAAACAGATTACACAGATAGATGGGGGGGCATGTATGTGCCGAGTGGCGGTTATGAGTTGTGAGTTTAAGGGTTTAAAGCTTTGTCTGCGGACATGGCTTTTTTTATTTCGCCGGGTACGTTTGAATTGGAGGATGCAACCTGCCCTATACAAAATATGCTATTCGATGTCCCGGTCAAACCGGCTTTTTGCTGTCATACCCCGCGGATTTAAGCGGGGGTATCCACAACAACGGCATTTATGAATGGCTTTATGGAAATGGATCCCGGCTGACACAATGCCGGGATGACAAAAATACCCCTATGGGAACGCGGATTTCGCATATCAAATTTATGTAAAGGAGTTTAGCCATGGCTGAAGAGATGAACCAATCGGTTCAGGGCCAATCGGCCCTTGTGTTTGGGAAGATTCCGTTGAACAGCATTTTGCCGTCACGGTTCCAGATGAGGAAGGTGTTTGATGAGGAGTACATAGCCGGTTTGGCTGAATCCATCAAGGTCAACGGGTTACAGGTGCCTATAAAGGTTTGGCGGGTGCCGGTGCCCGATAAGCTGCCTGAAGGGATAGTTCCCTGCACAGCTCCGGACGGATCAAAGTATTGCAATGAGCAGATATATGGCGAGTGTCGTGTCAGGTCTGCCAAGTTGGCGGGGCTTACAGATATTGACGCTTTGACAGCGATGGGCATGACTGAAAAACAGGCCATGGTAGCTGTTGCTATAGAGAATGTTAACCGCAAGGATCTGCACTTTCTTGATGAGGCCGGTTGTTTCAAGGTCATGCTGGATGGCGGCTTAACCCAGGTTGAGATAGCGAAGGCTGTGGGTAACGGCAGAACCCCCAATTATATATACCAATCCCTTAAAATTCTGGAGCTGGCAGAGCCCGTAAAAGAAAAATCACGGCGCCGTGATTTTTCCAGGAGCAATGCCATGGAGTTGACCCGGTTGCCAAAAGAGCAGCAGGAAAAGGCGTTTGACATAGCAATTTCAAGGGAAATGAGCATGATGGAGACACGTAAGCTGGTTGACCGCATGCTTGCTAACCCCGGCCAATCAGCGGAAGAGGCAGCCCGCCACACTGCCGGCGGGCAGGCTAAAAATGCTAAGACCAGGGTGGTTAGCGGTTTTAAGTTTCAGCCAAAGGCAGGCAAAGGTGGGGGCACAGAGGTAACGGGTTTTATCCCTGACGGCATGTCAGAAGCGGATGCTGATAAGGTTTTTGGAGAATCGTTGCATAACTGGAACGCTGAACACGAGGCCAAACTGAAGGAAGCGCAGGATAAAAAAACCGCGTTAGAAGCCGCGGCTAAAAGTTTGGGTGATAAAGAAACTGCTTTTAAGCAAGCCAGCGAAAAGATAGAGCATCTTGAAAGCGCGGTTAAGAGTTTAGAAAAGGCCGGGTCCGATGCCGGCGACAAGAAGCGTGAAGTTGAGGAGCTGAAAAAACAGCAGAAGACATTGGCAGATGAGATAAAGGAGCTCAAGAAAACTGTGCGTGCAACAACAGTGAATAGGGAAAAAAGAAAAGTGGCAGGTGGCGGTAAGGTGAAAAAGCAGAACGGGTTGGACGAGCAGGAAACAAAAACAATTCTGCAAACTCAAGATTTTGTTGTTGAACAGATAAAGAAAAACATGGAGCAGGGGCAGTCAAACAACAACGGCATTGATGGCGGCAAAAAAGATGAGGAAGATAAGATTCTGTCCGGCTCCGCGCAGGATACAAAGAACGCCCAGGCCGACAAACTGCTCAACGATCCCAAAGAGCAGAAAAAACTCGAAGAGCAAGCCCAAAAAGCGGGCATGAGCGTTGAGGATTTCAAGAAACATCTAAAAAAATTGTGGGGACTGTAATAGTAGTTCGTATATCGTATATGGTATGTCGTATATCGAAACGTCTTGATTAAATGCGACCAACTGCTACCGTGTTCCGGTTTTTGTTTTTAGCTATATACGCTATGCGATATACGAAATACGATAGTTAGTCTTCAAGCTCGAAGTTGAACTTCGCGGGCGGAGGGGTTTTTTCTTCTTCCTGGGCGGGCTGTGTTTCAGGCGACGGCGCGATCAGGGACGGTTCCTTCTCGGGTTTTACGGGCGGCTGGGCGGTGGTTTCGTTTTCCATCTGGTAATAATATTTTTTCGGCTCGGTTCCTTTTATGAAAGCCTCGAGGTAGGCGCCTTTGGTTTTGGTCAGAGCCAGAAGGCCTGTTTCAGGGTCTATCAGGGAAAACACCACTCCTTCCTGGGGCGGCTGGAAGGTCATAAGCGGTTTGTCTTTCATGGCGTCGTGCATGAAGTTCGTCCAGATGGGGCAGGCTATTTTTCCGCCGCTGTTGCCGTTGCCGAGCCTTATGTTTACGTCGTCATATCCCACCCACACGCCCGCCGCCAGCTGGGGGGTGAAACCCACGAACCACGCATCGGTGAACTCGTTCGTTGTTCCTGTTTTTCCGGCGCCCGGCCTGCCAAGATAATATTTCGCGTATACGCCGGTCCCGTGCTGGACAACTCCTTCCAGCAGGCTTGTCATGACGTAGCAGGTCTGGGGCGAAAGGACCTCTTCTTCCTTTGGCGCGTGTTCTTCAAGCACTCTGCCGTCCTTGTCCTCGACGCGCACTATGGAATACGGCTCCGTCCTTATGCCTGAGTTCGCGAACACCGCGAACGCGTCCACTATCTCCATCAAAATAACGTCGCTGGATCCCAGCGCAAGAGAAAGTGTGTTCGTCAGGGGCGTGCTTATGCCCAGCTTCCTGGCGTAGTCTATCGCGCGCATAGGGCCAATTTTTTCAAGCACCTGTATGGAACAGGAGTTGAGCGATTTCGCCAGAGCCGTCCTGATCGTGACATTGCCGAAATATTTGTTTTTGTAGTTCGCGGGGGTCCAGACTTTCATGGGGTCTTTCAGCCAGTCTTCCGGCAGGGTCGTGAGATAATCCGTGGTGCGCGACGCCAGCCGCCAGTCCCTGCCATCGTTGACATAGACAAGGGGCGAGTCGTTTATTATCGAGGCCGGAGTAAAACCGTTTTCCATCGCCGAAGTGTATATGATCGGCTTGAACACAGAGCCGGGCTGTCTTTTCGCCTGGTAGGTCCTGTTGAACTGGGAATCCTTAAAACTGCGCCCGCCTATCATGGCGCGTATGCCGCCAGTCTTGGGGTCGAGGGCGAGCAGAGCTCCCTGGACCCTGGTGGCTGACGAATGTTTCGTTTCGAAGAATGGCTCTCTTTCTTTATCGAAGGCGGTAAGCCCGGCGTCCAGCGCTTTCTCGGCGGCTATCTGCATTTTTATGTCGAGGGTGGTGTAGACGGACAACCCGCCGCGGTAGATCATGTTCGAGCCGTACCTGGGCTCAAGCTGGAGCCTTATGTATTCGCCAAAATACGAGGCCGCCGGCTGTTCTTTCGCGATGCGCTCGCTGTTTATGGGATACTCGTTAGCATCTTTTTCCTGGGCCGCGGTTATGAGTTTGAGCTCTCTCATGCGCCTCAACACAACGGCCCTGCGGTCAAGAGCCCTTTTCGGGTTCGTAAAGGGCGAGTAGTAGTTGGGCGCGCGGACGAACCCAGCGAGAAGCGCGCATTCGGGAAGGTTGAGGCCTCTTATGTCTTTGCCGAAATAGGTAAGGGCAGCGGCCTTGACGCCGTAGGAGCCCGCTCCAAAATATATCTGGTTGAAGTAGAGCTGCAGGATCTCAGCTTTTGTGAAATAGTATTCGAGCTGAAGGGTAAGGATTATTTCTTTGAATTTTCTCGAGACCGTTCTTTCGGGAGAGAGGAAAACGACCTTGGCCAGCTGCTGGGTTATTGTTGAGCCGCCCTGGGAGACGCGCCTTTTTACGAGGTTGTTGAGAGCCGCCCGCGCCACGCCCTTTATGGATACGCCCCAGTGGTAATAAAACTGCTCGTCTTCCATCGCCATTACCGCGTTCTGCAGGTCCTTCGGGATGTCCTTGAGGGGCACCAGGCTGCGCCTTTCGGCAAAGAGTTCGCCAATGAGCTCGTTGTTGCAATCGTAAAGTTTTGTTACCAGGCTGGGGGTGTAATCCTCGAGAGCGTATATGGACGGCAGGTCCATGATGAGCATGCGAATGTATACGGCAAAGACGAGTATCAGACAAACGGTTAGCGTTATGAGGAGCAGTGCCCTGCGTTTTCGAGAAGCCCTGAAATAGTTTATAAGACCAGAAATTGTTTTTTCCACTTTTATGAGTATACAAATTTGTTAATTTTAATTCAAATCTAACGGTCGTATCTAGTATCTCGTCGCTCGTATCTCGAAAATATTCAAAAAAAGCATTGAAGCTTGGCACTCTTGTATAACGCCACTGGATACCCGATTAAACCCTCGGGTATGACACCAAAAAAGAGCCTGTCATTCCCGTGAAAACGGGAATCCAGGAAGTTGCGTTTACGAGATACGAGATGCTAGATACGAGATACGATCCGGTTCAAAAACGGCTTGATTTGTTCGTACAAAATTGCTAATATTTTAGCACTCGTCAAAAAAGTCGCCGGGCGTCGGTCTGCCCGGTCTGTACTATGAACTTTCGATAACCAAAAACAAGGGAGAAGATATGCAAGCAGTGATTATGGCAGGGGGGTTCGGCACACGGCTGCGGCCTCTAAGTGTTAACATCCCAAAACCGATGGTTCCCGTGCTCAACCGCCCGATGCTGGCCCACATTATAGAACTGCTCAAGAAACACGATTTTAAAGAATTGACGATAATGCTTCATTACCTGCCCGATTCCATAACCGGGTATTTTGGCGACGGCAGCGCGTTCGGCGTCAAAATAAAATACCTCAGGCCCGAGGGCGATCTCGGGACCGCGGGCTGCGTAAAGTTCGCGCAGAAACATCTCGACGACACTTTTCTCGTCATCTCCGGCGACGTGCTGACGGATTTCGATCTGACCAAAGCCGTGGCGTTCCATAAATCAAAAAAAGCCGTTGCGACGATGGTGCTCACCAGGGAGGTCAATCCTCTCCAGTATGGTGTTGTCATCGCTTCGAACGAGGGCAGGATAGAACGCTTCCTTGAAAAACCGTCATGGGGCGAGGTGTTCTCAGACACCATCAACACGGGTATTTATGTGCTTGAGCCCAGCGTTCTCGATTCTATGCCGGCCGATAAACCCGTTGATTTTTCAAAGGATTTATTTCCCAGTCTGCTTAAGGAGAATAAAGACCTCTATGGCTATACCGCGGAGGGTTACTGGAAAGACGTGGGTAACCTCGATGAGTACCGCCTCAGCCATTATGACGTGTTGGATGGAAAGGTAAAAATTAACATCATGGGCCGAAAGGTAATGGTCAACGATAATGAGATAATGGTCGGCACCGATACAAAGATAGAGGACGGGGTCGATCTTGATTCAGAGGTCGTCATAGGCAAGAACTGCGTTATTGAAAAGGGCGCGGTTATAGGACATTCTGTTCTGGGCGACAACGTCAAGATACGGGCCGGGGCGAATATTTACGGTTCCGTTATCTGGGACAACGTGCAGATAGGCAGGGACGCTCGGCTGAAAGAGAGCGTCATCGGTACAAACACACAGATAGGCGACAAGGTGGTGGTCCAGGTCGGAACCGTAATAGCCGATAACTGCAAGATAGGGCCCGAAGCGGTCATTAAAGCTTATATAAAAATATGGCCCGAGAAGACCGTCCAGGAGGGGGCCACCCTCTCCACCAGCCTCGTGTGGGGCGAGAAATGGAACAGGGAACTTTTCGGAGCCTACGGTGTAACAGGCCTGGCCAATATTGAGGTGACCCCCGAGTTTGCGACCAAGGTAGGCGCTGCCTACGGAGCCTACCTCGGCAAGGGTTCCTACATTGTAACATCCCGCGACCCGCACATAGCATCAAGAATGATAAAAAGAACGATGATCTCCGGGCTGATAGCCGCGGGCGTCAAGGTCGGGGACCTGCAGACAAACCCCCTTCCCGTCACGCGCTACGCCATAGGCAAGGAGGGCGAGAAAGGCGGCATACACGTCAGGATCTCTCCCTTCGACAGCAGGCTCATGGACATAAAATTTCTTGACGCGAACGGCGCCGACATACCGATCTCACAGGAAAAATCGATAGAACAGCTCTTCCTGAGGGAAGATTTTAAACGCGCCAGCCTTGACGAGATGGGTGATATCACCGTGCCCGCCAGGTCACAGGAATATTACAGGACGGGATTCCTGAAGACCATAAACAGCGAGGTGCTTAAATCGGCGAGCTACAAAACGATAATAGACTACTCATACTCCTCGGCATCGATAGTGTTTCCTCCAATACTCGGCCAGCTCGGGATGGACGTCGTTTCTCTAAACGCCTATATCAACCCCCAGAAAATAACGAAAACTGAAAGCGGGTTCAGAAGCTCGCTTGAACAGCTCTCAGACATAGTTACGACCCTTAAGGCGGACGCCGGGTTTTTGATCGACAACGGCGCGGAGAAAGTGTTCCTGATAGACGAGCGCGGCAGGATAGTGCCCGATAACCTCGCTCTGATACTCGTGGCGGACCTCGTCATGCGCACCCACAAAGAGGGTGTCATCGCCGTTCCCATACACGTGTCAAGCGTAATAGAAGAGCTCGCCAGGAAAACGAATATCAAGGTTAAGCGCACGCCCACAAGCCCCCGGCAGATAATGGCCGAGGCCAGGAACAAAGACGTCATTTTCGTCGGCGACTGTAACGGCGGTTTCATATTTCCCGAGTTCCAGCCCGCGTTCGACGCGATGTACGCCATCGCAAAGATACTCGAGCTGATGAGCACAGAGAACATTCACTTGAACCGTCTCAGCCGCGACATACCGTCGTTCGAAGTGGTGCACAAGAAACTCCCGTGTTCCTGGGACAATAAAGGCCAGACGATGCGCCACGCTCTCAACGAGGCGAAGGGTAAAAAGGCTGAGCTGATAGACGGCGTAAAGATATTCCTGAAAAACGGCTGGGTGCTGATGCTTCCCGACCCGGACGAGCCCTTCTTCCACATCTGGGCTGAGTCCGAGGACGAGAAAACTGCCAAAGACATCTTGAAGGAATACTCGGATAAAGTTAAGAAGTGGCAGGAATAAAACGGCAGGGACAAAGTAGCAAGGGGCAAGTAGCCAGGATTTATAAATACGTTGATGTAATTAAAATCCTTGACCCTTGTCCCTTGACCCTATATTGGAGTTAATAAAATGATAAAGTTCGGGACGTCTGGGTGGAGAGGGATAATAGCGGATGATTTCACGTATGACAACGTAAGGCTTGTCACGCAGGCGATAGCGGATTATGTCAACGAGCATGAGAAGGCGAAAGCCCCGGCGATGCGTTCGGTTGTTATCGGGTACGATACAAGGTTCATGTCCGACAGGTTCGCGCGGGCCTCTGCCGAGGTGTTGGCAGGCAACCGCATTAAAGTGCTGATCTGCAAGAGAGACACCCCCACGCCGGTCATCGCGTACGAGATAATCAGGCAAAAACTCAGCGGCGGAATAAATTTTACCGCGAGCCACAACCCGTTCCAGTACAACGGCTTGAAATTCTCGCCCGATTGGGGCGGGCCGGCGCTGCCGGAAACCACGAAATCCATCGAGGAAAGGTGCGCCCGGCTCAAGCAGGAAGAGGTCAAACTCTCGAATTATGACGATGCCATGAAGCTGGGGCTTATAGAAGAACTTGATCCAAGGCCGGCATATTTCAAGCGTATAAAAGAGCTTGTTAATTTCGCCGCGATAAAAAAGGGCAACCTCAAGGTGATAACCAACCTGCTTTACGGCACGGGCATAGGCTACCTGGACGATCTGCTCGAGAAAGCCGGCGTTAAGCAGGAGATAGTGAATAACCACCATGACGTTCTGTTCGGGAAAAGCGGTTCGCCGGAGCCTAACGAAGAGAACATGAATCCTCTTATAGAGGTCATAAAGAAGCGTTCCTGCGACCTGGCGCTTGCGACGGACGGCGACGCGGACAGGTTCGGCGTGCTTGACAGCGACGGCAGTTTCATTAACCCTAACGAGGTCATATCGGTGCTGCTTTACCACCTCGTAAAAACGAGAGGCTGGAAAGGGGTCGTTGCAAGAAGCGTGATGACGACTCATCTGATAGACAGGCTTTGCCTGAAGTTCGGGTTGGAGCTCAAAGAGACGCCGGTGGGGTTCAAGTACATAGGCGAGATAATGATGAAGGAAGGCGGGAATTTTATAATAGGCGGAGAGGAATCCGGCGGATTGACCATAAGGGGACACGTTCCGGAAAAAGACGGGGTGCTCGCGTGCCTCTTAATGGCCGAGATGGTGGCTATGCACAAAAAGCCAGTCAGGAAGATCCTCAAGGACATCGAAAAACTCGTGGGGCCGGTGCATTCAAAGCGCCTCAACTTTCATCTCACTTTCGAAGAGATAGAGAGTTTCCGCAGCAGGCTTAAAGAGAAACTTCCCAGCGAGATAGATGGTCTAAAAGTAAAAGAGACCATAACGCTGGACGGATATAAGTTCGTTCTGGAAGACGGTTCGTGGATAGGCACAAGGTTTTCCGGGACAGAACCAGTGGTAAGGCTATATGTTGAAGCCGACTCAGTATCAAAGCTCAACAAACTGATAAACTCGGGAAAAAGCTTTATCAAGGGATAAAAACCGAAATTTGCTCACTACATTCGCGAGATTAAAAGACAACGGCGAAATTTGTTCGCTGCGCTCACGAAATTGTTAAGACAAACAATATTTTTTACGAGTTCTTTATATTGGTAAGCCGTTAATTTCGCGAACGTAGTGAGCAAATTTCTTCCTTGCCGTATAATTTCGCGGGCAAAGCAGGCAAATTTCGGTTATAAATATGAGAGACGATAAATTTAAAAAACTTCTTGAGGCGAACCAGATACTGTCGTCAACGCTCAACATCAGGGAGCTTCTGCGGCGGATAATGGAGCTTGCGACAGAGGTCGTTGAGGCCGAGACGTCATCGATATTGCTTTACGATGAGCAATCGGATGAGCTGGTGTTCGACCTCGCGTTGACGGACAAGGAATCAAAACTTAAGGAAATGAGGATAAAGGCAGGCGAGGGCATTGCCGGTTGGGTTGCGAAAGAAAAGAAAGCAAGGATAGTCAACGATATAAAAGAAGAACACTCCCTGGCTCACCTGACCGATAACAAAATTGATTTTCACACGCATTCGGTGCTGGCGGTGCCTCTGATATATAAAGAAAAGTTCCTTGGGGTCGTAGAGGCCGTTAACAAAAAGAAAGGCGTGTTTGATGGGCTGGATACCGAGTGCCTGAGCGCTTTCGCGGCGCAGGCCGCTGTAGCTATAGAGAACGCGAAGCTCTTTGAGAACCTTATAGAAGAGAAAGAAAAGATGTGGGCCATATTTTCGCAGATGTCGGACGGCGCGATCTTTATGGACGCGAAAGGCAAAAGCGTCATAGTGAACAAGGAAGCGGAAAAACTGCTGGGTAGCGAGAATACTGCCAGGAAAACGGTTTTCGAGATGTTCAGGGATTTTGACTGCGAGCCGGGTTTCTCAAAGTTGATGAGCGACGCGGAGCTTTTTATCCCCTTCGAGCTCAAAAGGACAAAGGATAAGACGCTGTTCATCTCAGGGGTTTCCAGCAAGGTGCTTGACGTAAATGGCGCCGTGATAGGATTGATCTTTGTTGGTAGGGATACGACCGCCGAGAAAAGAGAGAGTATGCTCAAGGCAAGCTTCATTTCGCTCATGAGCCATAAACTGAAGACGCCGCTGGTTTCAATAATCGGGTACGGGCCGCTCCTGTTGAGCGAAAAATCGCTTACCGGTTCCCAGCGGCGGGCGATAGAGAGCATTGACAGGCAGGGGAACATCCTTTCCAGCCTGGTGGACAAGCTCCTCTACTTCACGCTGCTTGAAGGCGAAAAACTCACGCTGAACAAAAGGCCATCCAGGTACATAGACGTGCTCAACAGGTCGATCGACCTCGCGAGGCAATCCATAGATCAAAGCTCGGTGAAGATCTCCGTAGGTGAAGGGGTAGGCAAAATGCCTTCGACCCGCTTCGATGTGGAAAAAGTTGAGGCTGTTTTGCGCAATCTTATTGAAAACGCGATAAAGTTCAACAAAAACGCGGATAAATTTGTTATAATAAGCCCTGTTGAAGAAAATGGCATGTCCGGGTTGTCTGTTTGTGACAACGGCCCCGGGGTGCCGCCGGAAGAAAGGGAAAAAATATTTCAGAAGTTTTATCAGGTAGAAGAGTCTTTTACCGGCCAGGTAGAGGGGGCAGGCCTCGGGCTTGCCATAGTTAAGCAGGTAGTTGAGGCTCACGGCGGAACCGTGGGCTTAAAGAGCGAGATCGGGAAGGGTTCAGAGTTTTATTTTTTAATACCGAAATAAAGCAGGGACAAGTAGTCAGGGACAAGGGTCAAGGATTTAACACTACTTTTAGTGTTTTTTATATCCTTGCTACTTGACCCATGATCCTTGACCCTGATTTTAAAAAGGGGGTCGTATGAAGAAGTTATTGGCAGGGGTTATGGGTATCGGGCTGTTATTGGGTTTGGCGTCTTGCGCAAGCACTCCGAAAGTATCAAGGGTGGCTTCGAGCGATGTTATCGACCTTAGTGGTAACTGGAACGACACTGATTCCCAGCAGGTGGCGCAGGCGATGATCACCGATGCTCTTGCAAGGCCGTGGATCTCTGATTTTATGGCTAAGAAGAGCGAAAAACCGAGGGTGATCGTGGGAACTGTATTGAACAAAAGCAATGAGCATATAAGCACCGAGACTTTCATAAAAGACCTTGAAATGGAACTTACGAATTCAGGGAAAGTAAGATTCGTCGCTTCAAAAGACCAGAGACAGGAACTGCGCGATGAAAAAGCAGACCAGGCGCAGAACTCGAGCATGGCAACCGCGAAAAGCATGGGCCAGGAAGTCGCGGCTGATTACATGGTCAAGGGGCAGATCAATACGATAGAAGACGAAGCGGGAAATACCTCTCTAAAATACTATCAGATAGAGCTTGAAATGATCGATATAGAGACCAACGAAAAGGTCTGGATAGGCCAGAAGAAGATAAAAAAAGTTGTTGAACGCAGGGGCTCGAAGTTCTAAATAAGAGCTATCAGTCGTCAGCTGTCAGCTATCAGTTAAAGACATTGGCTGTTTGCTGAAGACTGATGACTGACGACTGAAAGCTAACTGGGAAATACATGATTTTTATTTTGCAACGACGAATTCTGTTATTTGTGACATTCACGGCCGTGATCCTGGCCGGTTGCGCCACGACGGGCGAGTATTACAAAAATCTGAACGAGCTTGTTGCCTCGAAGCAATACCAGCAGGCCGCAGCGCTCACCGAAAGCCAGAAAATAAAGGCATACGGCGAGAAGAACGCTCTCCTTTATTATCTTGACCGCGGGATGCTGCTACATTACAGCGGGGATTACGCCGCAAGCAACGAGGCGTTCGAAAAAGCAAAAAAACTCGCTGCGGATTACTTTACAAAAAGCGTTACAACTGAACTCTCGACTCTCCTTATAAGCGACAATGTAAGGCCGTACTACGGGGAAGACTTTGAGCGCGCGATGATAAATCTTTTCTGCGCGCTGAACTATGTTTACCTGGGCAAAGATGAAGATGCTCTCGTGGAGGCCCGCCAGGTAGATCACTTCCTTCAGACTCTGAAAGTAAATTATGGACGAAAGAATGTATACACTGAAGACGCGTTTGCCAGGTATCTGACAGGGATGCTCTTTGAGAACGACGGCGAGATAAACGACGCTTATATTTCTTACAAGCAGGCGCTTGACGCTTACGGGACTTACAGGAAACAATATGCCACGCTGACCCCGCCCGGTATCGTTGAAGATGCGATACGCACCGCGAAGCGTCTTGGCATGAGCGACGAGATAGCCGATATTCAAAAGACATGGAAAACGAACTACGATGGTTCCGCGATGCCTGGCGGAGAGCTGGTCGTGATAGACTACAACGGCATATCGCCCGTGAAGATAGATACGTTCTTTGAGGTTAGTTTCGGCCAGGGCTGGGGCTATGTCGAAGCGGCCGATGTGAAGGGCGATGAGCAGCGGCAGGTGGAGACCGCGAGGTCCATAGCCCGCTCCATAGCTTCGGACGAACAGGTAAGGATCGCATTCCCTAAATATACGAGTGAAAGATACCGAATCAAAAGCATGGGTGTGAAACTGCTCGGTAATAATGAGGATACAAAAGGCTTCCTGGTTGAAAATATCGGAGCGATCGCCGTTAAGAACCTTGACGACAGGATAGTGCGGGTCAGGGCCCGGGCGATCGCGAGAGGCGTGATAAAATTTGTCCTCTCGAAACAAATAAGCGACAAAGTCGAGCAGGCGAACGGGCAGCTGGCCGGATGGCTCGCTAAGACCGCCCTTAAGACAATGTCGACCGCCACGGAGTTTGCCGACAAGCGTTCCTGGCGGTCTTTGCCCGACGAAATAAACCTCGCCAGGATGCAGTTGCCGGAAGGCACCCATTCAGTTGAAGTCGGATTCTATGATAAAAATGGTTCTCAGGTGTCGAGCCAGGTTTTTGATAACATAAAAATTGTAAAAGGAAAAAAGACTTTTATTTCAGTCCGTTCGGCACTATAGCGTAGAGCGTATAGAAAGACACACGAAATGAAAATACTGTCCGGGCTTTTGGTGGCATCGCTTTTTGGATCGGGTGTTTTGTTTGCCTCATCGAAGGCTCCAGGCTGGGTGTCCGGGAAAAGCCAGGATTATCCCGACAAAACCTTCATGATCGGTGTAGGCGAAGGGAAAGCTCTCGAATCCGCAAAAGACACAGCGCGCGCCGAACTGAAAAGGATCTTTGAAGCCGGGATAGATCGGTCCGAGAAGGGAACTCAGAAAGAAGATGGCAAGGGTTCCAAACCGGAGAATACAAACCAGGGTCTCGCAGGGGTCACCATCGCCGACACCTGGTTTGATGAAAGCCACGGGGTTTTTTACGCGCTGGCGTTAATCGACAGAAGAAAGATTTATAACGAGTTTTCCGGCAAAGCCCTTATGGAAGAAGAGGCGATAAAGAACGGGCTGGATACCGCTGAAAACGCTCTCGACCCCGTAGAGAAGTTGCGTGCGTATTCAAAGGCCATCGCGGCCTACGATAAAAAGGCTCTCTTAATTGCCAGAATGCATATTGTTGACCCTGCCGCTGTCCAGGAAATTCCCACGGGCCTGTCCCGCGCGGAGATATCCGAGAGCATTGCGGATACGGCAAAGAGAATTGGTTTTTCGATACAGGACGAGAGTACGAAAAACCGCGGATTGAAGGAAGTGGCCGCGGCAGTTTTGACAAAATCGGGTTTCAGGGTTGACGTCAACACGGGTGCGTCTTTTGTCGTGGTAAAGTGCAGCCTTGAGCTAAAGGCCGCCCAGAGAGCTATTCCAAACGCCAAGTTCGTGAACTGGACGGGGAAGATCGAGCTCCTCTCGAACGGATCGGAAAAAAAGGTATTGTCGTCGATCAATCCATTGGGTCAGGTCTCCGGAGCTAACGAAGATCTGGCTGAGCAGAAAGCGGTGATGGTCTCCAGCGAAGTTTTAAGATCGGATTTTGATAAAATGATAAAGCAGTATTTTTTCGGACAAAATTAGCGGGCAGTGTAGAAGTTCCGGCATACGAGAGTTTGAGATACCTTGTGAACCCAGATAAATGGGACACTAACATGTTATATGGAGTCAACGTGAAAAAAGAAATTATTCTTTTTGCTGCGGCAGTTTCATTGTTTGTCAGCGGACCGGTGTTTGCGGATATGAAATATCCGAACTGGCTGCTGGGAAAAAGCCCACAGTTCCCCGATGATAAATTTGTGATCGCTGTAGGAGAAGCCGCGGACCTGTCTTCTTCGAAGAATGCGGCGTACGATGAACTGAAAAAGCTTTTCAAGGCCAGGGTGGAACAGATCATGAACGAAGGCAAGAAAATGAAACCCGGGGCCAAGAAAAAGGAAGAGACCCTGACGCCGGAACAGCAGCAGGCACAGCAGAAGAAAATGGACGAGATGAACCAGTACGTGGACGATTTGATAGACAAGGCGAAAATACAGGATACGTGGTACAATGGCAAAAAGAATGATTATTACGCTCTAGCTGCCCTGGAAAAAAAGGACTATGACGAGGTTTTTAAAAAAAATATCGCAAGGTTCGATGATACGATAAAGACCGCTCTGGCCGCTTCCGAATCGAGCACGGTTTATCTCGAGAAGGTTAAGTATCTCAGCATTGCGTTGAGGTACAACGAGAGAAGGATCGATATGGTCAACATGAAAAGAGTTATCGATCCCCTCGCCGTTGGCCTGCTCTCCGCGGGGTTGCCGAGGGCAGATATTGAGAAAAAGAAAGCGGAGCTGCTTCCAAAGGTTTTGTTCGTGGTCTTTGATGAGTCCGAGCCCAGACGGCCAGGCATGCAGGAAGCGGTAGAGGCCGGTATTACAAAAGCAGGGTTCATCCTGGGGGACCGGCAGTCAGTGAACGCGGCCTCAACGGTACTGCTGAAGTATGGCCTGGTAGTAAAAACGCCGAAAGACGCCAAGCCCGGCAAGAAAACTTCCGTGAACTGGGTGTGCAGATTCCAGCTTGTGGAAGGCACCGGAAAAAAAATGCTGTCGAGGTCCAGTGTTGAAGGGCAGGTAACGCAGGAAACTGAAAAGGCTCAGGAAGAGGCTGTTGTCACCGCAAAGAAAGTCAGCCCTGTGGCGGCGGTCGGTTTTATAAAGAACTATATCGCCGGGATCAAATAATTGTTATTTGTTATGCTAGATTTTTGTTGTCACACTTTTTATATTTTGGTATAATTAGACGGTGGAAAAAATATTAGAAAATCTTAATTCAAAGCAAAAAGAAGCTGTGCTTCACACCGAAGGACCCTTGATAATATTTGCCGGTGCAGGAACAGGCAAGACCAGAGTCATAACCCACCGCATAGCTCATCTTCTCTATAAAGAAATATCACCGCTGAACATCCTAGCCGTTACTTTTACGAACAAAGCAGCCGAGGAAATGAGGAAGCGAGTGGACCAACTAAGCCCCGGCACCGGCAGGTCCGTCTGGATATCTACGTTCCATTCCTTTGCGGCAAAGTTCCTGCGGATAGAGGCCAAGGCCCTGGGCCTGAACCCCGATTTTCTTATTTATGATGCTTCAGACCAGAAAAACGTTATCAAGGAATGTATCCAGGAGCTCAACCTGGACGACAAGAAATACAAGCCGGCGGTTTTCTGCGATATCATAAGCAGGGCCAAGGATGATCTGCTGGATGCAGATTCTTACCAGATACATACTATGACCGCCAATGACCCGTTCAGGCAGACCGCCGCGGTAGTCTACGGCATGTACGAGAAAAAGCTCAAAAAAGCCGGCGCCCTTGATTTCGGAGACCTGCTGCTTGCGACGGTGAACGCCCTCAGGGATAACGAGGCTGTCCGTGAAAAGTACCAGTCGAGGTTCAGGTACGTGATGATAGACGAGTATCAGGACACGAACCACTCTCAGTATCTCTTTGCGAAATACATCGCGGCCAAGCACAGAAATATTTGCGTGGTCGGCGACGATGATCAGTCCATCTATTCGTGGCGCGGGGCCGACATTCGCAACATCCTTGAGTTCGAGAGAGATTATTCAGACTGCAAGACGGTCAAGCTCGAAGAGAACTACCGATCCACCCAGAATATACTCGGCGGGGCGTGGAACGTCATCAAGAACAATTCCAGGCGTGTGGAAAAGAAGGTTTGGTCGTCCAGGGAAAGCGGAAATCCCGTAAAGCTCATGGAGAACGCGAACGCTATCGAAGAGGCCCAGGCGGTGGTAAACGAGATAAGTCTGGAGAAGAACCAGGGCGGTTCCAGCTTCAATGATTTTGCGGTTTTCTATAGAACCAATGCCCAGTCGCGTGTGCTGGAAGACGCGTTCCGGCGTTCCGGCATTCCCTACATGATATATGGAACACTCCGGTTCTACGAGAGGGCCGAAGTAAAGAATATCCTGGCGTATATGAGGCTTGTCCATAATCCGCACGACAACGTTGCATTTAAACGGGTGATAAACGTACCCAAACGCGGCATAGGCAAGACATCGCTCGAGACGCTCGATAGCACCGCCAGAGAAAGGAACCTGTCGCTCTGGACCGCTCTGGAGCTTGTAGGTGAACTGAGCCTGACTCCCACCGCGAGAAGAGCCCTGCTTTCGTTCAAGGCTTTCATCGAAAAGCTGCGCCTGCTAAAAGAAACCGAGGGTGTCCGTAAGATAGCCTTGATGATAATCGAGATGTCCGGATACATCAAGGAGCTGGAGGAAGAGAACACCCCCGAATCGAAATCAAGGATAGAGAACGTAAAAGAATTAATATCCGCCATAGACGAGTTTGAGAGCAGGTCCCCGGACAAGACGCTCGGTGGGTACCTCGCGCAGGTGGCCCTCGTCAATGATACGGATGAGTTTTCCGAAGAGAACGACAAGGTGACTCTGATGACGCTTCACCTTGCCAAGGGTCTTGAGTTCAAGACGGTGTTCGTAACGGGCCTTGAGGAGGGGCTGTTCCCTATTGGAGAATACGCGTATGACATGGACGGCCTGGAGGAAGAGAGAAGGCTGATGTACGTGGGTATGACCAGAGCTAAGGAAAAATTGTATTTAAGCTGGGCGCAGGAGCGCACCATATACGGCAAGACCCACTGGAACCTGCCGTCGAGGTTCATCGAAGAGACCAAGGCCTGTGCGCCGGCCAAGAGCAAGCCGGCGGCCGCTCCCTATGAGAGGCACGAAGTACAGATGGTCAAAGTGACAACGCAAAGCGAAGAGCCGGAAGAAAACCACGCGTACCCTCTGGAATGCCGCGTCCGTCACGCGCAGTTCGGAGAGGGGAAGGTGATAGACAGGTCCGGCTCCGGAGACGATATGAAGGTGGTGGTCCTGTTCGATACGGGGCAGTGGAAGAAACTGATGGTCAAATATGCAAAGCTCGAAAGGTTAAATTAAATGATCGAAAAAGCCAAAATAACCGGCAAGGATGTTGAATATGTCGCCAGGCTTGCGCGTCTTGAGTTGAGCGCGGAAGAAAAAGAAAAGTTTACCGGCCAGCTGGCGGCCATACTCGAATATATAGACAAACTTAACGAACTGGACACCTCCGGCGTCGCGGCGACTAGCCACGCTTTGAACATCGAGAACGCCTGGAGAGAAGACGTTCTTGTACAGTGTCCCGAAGAAACGAGAGAGCGCCTCCTGAACAACGCGCCGGAAAGAGAAGACGATTTCTTTAAAGTTAAAAAGGTGATCGAATAACAATGGATGACATAGCGAAGCTGACCGCGACCGAGATATGCATGAAAATAAAGGCCAAAGAGCTTTCGTGCTCTCAGGTGACCGGATTTTATATGGACAGAATAAAAAGCTTAGATCCTGAGATAAGAGCCTTTGTAACTGTCCTTGAGAATGAGGCGCTGGTCCGGGCAAAACAGCTCGATGACAAAATATCGAGGAACGAGGACGCCGGCGAGCTGTGCGGTCTGCCGGTTGCCGTAAAGGACAACATGCAGGTCACTGGTTTCCCGACGACCTGTTCCTCTAAAATACTTAAGAATTATATCTCGCCTTATGACGCGGCGGTGGTGGAAAAACTGACAGAAGCTGGCGCCGTAATTATCGGCAAGACTAACCTGGATGAATTCGCGATGGACTCATCCACGGAAAAATCGGCGTTTATCACAACCAAACATCCATGGGACACCGATTGCA
>CAZSIW010000012.1:0-17359 GCA_964606755.1 uncultured Elusimicrobiales bacterium
ATGTAACTTATCGATGAATTTAGGTTTTTTGTATCCATCATAATACTTGCTTGATATCACCCAGCCCATTTTCTTGCCGAGCGAAGTGTTGTTAAGCACATTGTAATATATTACCATTTGTATGATATCTATGATAATAGCTATAAAAAACGCAAAATATTTACCCAGCCCGAAAACCAGGACAAGAGGGATGTTTACAAGATGGTTTGTTACGATGCCCAGCAGCTGGACTTTCAGTATGTGGACCAGTAGCGGAAAAATCATGGTTTAACCCTTGTGATATAGTCAGCAACAAAACTTGCGTTTACTTTGGCGTCATCGCTTAAAGTCAAGGCCGCCAGTTTGGAGTTTGAAACAAGTTTTACAACAGCGGCTGATCTTGAATATAGTATCCTTATTTTACTTATTATATCTAAAAAATCAAATCTTATGAAGTACTCTATCACCTGAGGAACGCCTATACCCAGTATTAGAGGCTTAAAAAGATACCAAAAGCCAGTCAGTGCTCCTACGCGGTGTATCGTAGGAGCGTTCTTTCCGCCCCTTTTTGCAAACAATATAAGCGAGCACATACCGGGAACCGCTATCCTGTTTTTATAATACTCAATGTCTATAAGACTTTTTTCTCCGAACTTCCTTCTTTCCATCTTTCCGACAAACCCGGCCGGGACTTTTATCTCATCTTTCTTGTTCACGCCTATCCTGACGGGAAAGGGATAGATTTTTCCCGAGCCGGTCACAAGCGGAGCGTCGTCCGAAAACAGCGCAAACCCGGCGATGTCTAACAGCCCGAGACCAAGCGTGGTCTTCCCGCCTCCCTGTGGCATTACAACCAGAAAACCCATCCTGTTCAACGACCCGCCCAGCGCGTGCACCCGGTGCACGCCGTGCCTGTCAAGTATCTCACCCACCCTGGAAAGTATCATCAGGTACGCCAGTTCATGCAAGAGGCCCGGGTCACGGGAGGATAGACGGCCCTTTTCTTGTGAAAAATCGTACTCGCCCATGCCCCTCTCGCCATACTCGACATGCCTTACGCCGTCGCTGTCAAAAAAAGCAAAATCATGAACCTTGAATTTAAAGCGTTTTGCCGGCGGGGGCGGAATTATTCCGTTATCCGCTGAAGCGGTAATGTTGACCGTCACGCCATCAACCAAGACTGAGGCAGGATCATTTTTGAAATAAGAGAAGTCAAGGGAGAGTTTATCGGCGAGTCCGCTGTCACATTCAATGAAAACCTTTATACCATAAAAATTCAATTCAAGGCTTTTCATATTCAATTTTATCATTATAACCGATCAATCTTTCGAGTCTGATAAACCCGCTGTACAGTATCCCGCATACAAAACCGGCGCCGTAAGACACGTGCGCGGTTAGAGTAAGGAGCATCAGCGCCGGCACAGCCGCCAGGCTTTCTCCGCTGCGCGAAAGAACGAACACCGCGTTTACGAAACAGGCCAGCAGATATATCCCAAGCGGCAGTAAACCGGTAATATCTATAGCCCGGTCTCGCGCCAGTACAGCCAGCGGTATTGCAGTCAGATAAAATAAAAAAAGCGCAGGTATTGTGTGGTAGAACCTGAGCGAGTCAGGCATCTCAAAACTCATCTGCGCTCTTCCGTGGCCGGAGCCGAAGATCTGGACGGCAAACCCGGCAAGAGTCTTCCTTCTTGCGTGAAACACCACCAGATCAGGCTCATACAACATCTTGGCGCCTTTTTTCTTCAACCCCTCGAGCAGAAGGTTTTCTTCATTGTATTTCAGGGTTTCATTAAAACAAACCCCTTCGTTTTCTATGGAGTCGAGCCTGACGGCAAGGTTGCACAGGATAAGCGACTTGTCATCACAAAAACGCCTTTCCGTCCTCTTGTAGCGGCCGGCCATTTTCCAGGCGCCCAGCAGAGAAGAAAATACGTATCCTGAAACCCTCTGGAAATATCCGCTGTCCAGCGGTGTAAGGTTGGGCCCGCCGATTACAGCGACATCCGGATTCTCAAGGAACAGCCTCTCCATCAGAGAGACGTTGTCACCCTCAAAAAAAGCATCGTCGTCAAGAAAATATACCGCATCCGCCTTTATTTTTCTTATACCTAAATTCCTGGCTGCGCTTTTTCCGGCCTTTTGTTCTATCACATAATATTTTATGCCGGTGTTTTTTTCAGAAAGATCTTTAAGATAGGCGGCGCTCTCCCGGCAGTACCCGTCAACAACAACAGTCATGCTGTTTTTCCGGCAAAGCGCGCTCTCAACACATTTTTGAAGATATTCAAACCGTGATGACACCACGAGTATCTCAATTTTCATCGAACTTACCCGAAATGGAGTTTTCTAGCATCTGCCTGTTGGTGCAGGTCAGCCAGCAGTGACACGTTTCTTTATCAAAGAAAGCCCTCGCCTCTGACGCCTTAACACCCGACCATACCTTATCCAGTCCGTCATCAAGCACGTTGCCGGCTGTCTTTTCCTTGTGAACAGGACAAAAATACAGTGTCCCGTAGGGGTCGAGCATGATGAATTTATGCCCACATGGACAATTCGAAAAATACCGGCCGGGATGTTCTATATATATGGGAATATAATAAAGTGTTAACAAGTCATGAAGAAGCGACTGTCTTGACAAGAGTTCTTTGGGATCTTTCAGCCCTGAGGATTCCCATATTTCTTCTATCAATTCGTTTATCTGGCTTTTCAAAACATCGAGCTTTGCCCTAGACCAGACCAGCATCTCTGTTTCTTTTTTCTGAACAAGCACCTGATAAGATACCGGCAGGGTCTTCGATTTGCAATAGACCCAAACAGGCATGATATCGGAGCAGTTCTCGGGCGTGACCGTAAAATTTACGGACATGCAGACCTTTGGAAAAAATTGCCTCAATGCATAAAGCGTTTCTTCAAAGGCGCCGAAACTTCCCTTGCGCCCTCTTATCCTGTCGTGCCTGGCGCCTATCCCATCAAGCGAAGAGCTAAGCGAGAACCGGCTCAGATCCACGTTTTTTTTAAGTTCGTTCATGATTTTAAGTATCTTTTTTGTATCAAAAAAGTTTGTCAGGATCAGCAGTTTTGCGGCAGGGAACTTTTCGCATAAATACATTGCAATTTCAATGAAATCTTTCCTTAGCATTGCCTCTCCGCCGCTTAAGACCACAAGGCCAATGGCCTCAAGCGCCTTTGAGCCCGCCAGAACATTTTTCAACTGGTCAAGGGTAAGCTCTTTTCTTGTAGTTTTAAGGTACCGGAGGTTACACATGATGCATTCGGTGTTACAGCTGTAGGTGAGTTCTATATGCAGTTCCTGAGGAAAAAATACACTCTGCTTCCTATGAGGTCTGTTTATTTTAAGCTTTTTGACGAATGACTGCAGGAACCGTGTGATCATATATGCCACATTCTACATTTTATTTTAATTTTTTCCAACAAAGAGGTCCAGCGGAAGTCCCTATAAAAGCTCTTTACATAAGTATTGAGAGTGCTTTGATTCCTACCGAGCTTAAAAAGGAAGGGTTGTCATTTGCCCATCAAGGTGTCGTAATACAATTCCGTAAATCATTGATATCAGCAGCTTTAATATTGCTTCCTGTGCCAGGAGAAGTAGTATAAGTCGGGTTCGAACCGGTGGCAGCGTTATATGACTGTGACAATGCGGTTTGCATATCAGTAATGTCTGTTGCGTAAATTGAGTTACCTGTGGCCGGAGTTCCAGTATGGTACGAGGAGTATGCTGCTAGACCTCTGAAAGCCCTTACAGTATCTATACGGGCTCTAAGGTCGGAAAAATCCTGGTGCATTACTGGACTGCCTGTTGCAACGGTAGTATTACCCGTCCATGCCGGGAGTGAAGCTATGGTAAACTGTACTACGGACGATGCGAGCCATCCACGGCTAGGAAGCGGATTTGAGTCCATGCAATATACCACTAACCAATATGTGCCTGCTGGAACATTATATCCAGTGGCAGGCGGCCTGAACCGCATAGTAGTTGTACCGGCTGCCCCCTGCCATTGATAAAATGACGAGGGTGCAGCAGCATTGCCTTCAGTACCAGTTTCACCGGCATACCAGTCCTGTTGCACTTGAGAAGGGTATGAGCAAGCCGCATTGTTAAAAAACCTTACACATATATCATTTATGGGGTACGAGGGGTCTCCTACCTGAATAATGATAAATGGTCTTGAGTTATAGGTTGTAGATCCATTAGAAGGGGTAATTATATTGCAGACAGTAGGTGTCGTGGCAAAAGAATTAATTGATAGAAAAACAATTAAACATACGATTAAAATCGATTTATTTTGCATATACCGATCTCCCATATACTTGCCAATTGTTTTTTCCATAAATCTGAGCCATCAGATTCGTTGTTTCTTTGACTTTTTTTCTATCTCCTAACTCCTGATACACATCTATCAGGTTAAGCCAAGCTTCGGTATAATCCGGTTTTAAATCAACTGCTTCTTGATAACATTCCAGCGCTATCCTTAATTTTCCTTGTTTTGCATAAGCCGTGCCAAGCTTGTTATCTAGATATGGATCAAACGGCGTAATTTGAAAACATTTTTCAAGCAGCCAAGCGGCTCCTTTATAATTCTTTTCGCTCATAGCTATTTGCGCCAGGTTCTCATAAGCTTCTTTCTTGTCCGGCTTCAAAATAATTGTTTTTAAATAGAATCTCTTTGCTTCTTTTATGTTCCCGGCCTCTTGGTTGCACAACCCGGAAAAAAACCACACGTCGCTTCTTTTATAAAGAGGATGCAGCCTGGGAATGGTTTCAAACTCGTTTATAGCCTTCGCCCAGTTTTTCTCCGCCATGTAAACTACCCCCAGATTATAATGCGCCCTGGGATTATTGGAAACCTCCGTGCTTGAGTTCTCATAAAGAGACCGCATGTCTCTATAAACGGTGTTTCTGCACAAAGTCGCAAAACTGTAGCACAAAACGAGAGCCAACAACACTGGCGCAGCCACAGGCACGTCTTTAAGCCATGAGTTAGATTGCTTCATCGCTTCGCTCTTCGCAATGACTGAAAGGGTGTCATTGCGAGGGACAATTGTGCCCGAAGCAATCTCGCTGTTATAGAATTCTCCTAACTTATTCTTAACCAAGCCAAAGAGCAGTACTGACACCAAAACACATATACCGGCCATCGGAAAATACATATATCTGTCAGCTACAGTGTTGAAAAGCGGCACAAGGTTGCTTGCCGGCGCGTAAGAAACAGCTGCAAACCCCGCTGAAAACCTTAACAACCTGTTCTCTTCAACGCTCAGTTTGCCGGGGATGCCCCTGACAAACAACCATGCGAAAGACAGCAAAAGACCAAAAGAAGCGATAAATTTTAATACAAACAATCGGCCCGATATATCAATAGCATAATCACAGAACAAATTTACGGGCACGGCCACTTTGCCCGCATGATGCAGCAGCGAAGCGGACAGAGTGTTAAAATAGGCCGAAAAACTCGATAAAGGAGATGTTCCGTGTTTTATGTTCACGAAGATAACATCGTAAATCCCGTAATGGTATCTCCTGCTCCAGAAAAATAAAAAGTAAAACGCCGTAAACAGCAGAACTGCCGCGGAGGCCTTTAAAAATTCACGGGATAACACTTTATCGGTTTCAAAGAACAGCACATAAAAATACGCTATCAAAGGCAAAGCCACGGAACTTTCTTTTGAAGCAAGAGCAAAAACGAAACAAACCACCGAAACCACAAACCCGAAAATTGACAAGTTAGGACCGGCAAACCAGCCTGCCTTTCCTGTTTCTTTGTCATTTCGAGCGTATGCGAGAAATCTTGTTTTTTCCAGCAGCTTTTTAAGATTTCTCCCCTGAGCCGAAATAACAGAGAAGACAACACCGAAATTCCTTAAAATCAAGTTAGCTCGCGGAGCGCGTTCCGGGCGAAGCGGGGAACCAACGCTCTGCGCAATAACTTGAGAAGCGTCATTGCGAGCCAAAGGCGGAGCAATCGCGCTGTTATTGAAATTCCTGCTTTTAAACGCAAGCATAAAAGCTATCAAAGAGCTAAGGCCGAAAAAAAGCATCAACAGGTCGGCCCTGTAGGATATAACATTTACCGCTTCGCTGTTGACAGGATGTGAGCAGAACAAAAGCGCCGAGAACACAGCCACATACCATTTAGCGGGCCCATCTAACAACAGCGTTACAAGCAAGAACAGCAGCACCGCGTTGAAAGAATTCAAAAGAACGTTTGTCAGGTGGTACCCGGACGGTTTATATTTATGAAAACCGTAATCCGCCAGGAGAGACAAAACCACCATCGGCCTTGCGCCGTCAAAAACCGGCCGGGGGTTGAACAGATACACGGGATTAAGCACCAGGCTGGCGTTTTTCCAGTCCGTTATGAACCGGTTGTTGACAATGAGCGAAATATCATCCAAAACGAACGTATTTTTCAGCGAGTTCAAACGCAGAGAAAACGAAAATATGAATATTACAAAAATCCAAAACAAATATTTTATTCGCATCAAAGGCTATTGATAAACAGCGTAAGGATAGCCATGGCCGCTGTCAAGCCTGGTGCCTCCGGCGCCGTTACAAAAAATTCCACCACCACCAGTGGCATTCAAGTAAATGTTATTGCCGGTAGCGTTCGTTGTTATGGTAACCGTGCCCGCATTAGCTTGTACTGTCATTCCACCTGAAGCTGTTATACTTGATAATGTGCCTGCAACAGTTCCTATATTAGACAAGTTACCCGAACCATCAATTCTTGTTGTTCCGCCTGTCTGAATCGCACTACCATTAATCGTATTGCCGGTTGATATCGTTCCAAACCCGCTCACAATAGAACCTGCAATTAACTGTCCTGAAGAATTTACCTCAAACGCATTACTGCCCACGGTAAATAACGCCCCAGGAGTCGTAGTCTCGATGCCTACGTAGCCTGAATGGCTCAACTCTATATAGGCGCCTGCGCTTTCGGTATTATCAACATCCATGGAGAGTTTGATACCAGAGGTAGTGTAATCTGATCCTGCAGATTCCCTAAATAGACGAATGCCAAGCCCTATAGCATTGATGCTCGTTCCGCCGATGGTCCCCGCTAATATTTCATTGCCGGCCGTGGTTCCCAGTGCTCCGCCATTCACTGCAAATACCGTACTTATAGCCGTTAAGCTGCCGAAGCCGTTTACTGTCAACTTCGCCCCTGGAGTCGTAGTCCCGATGCCTACATTGCCGCTAGGGTCAATTGTCATGGCGGTATTAGTAATGCCGGTCGCATAAGTGTTGCTGGTGCCAAATTCTATTCTCGAACCATTGGCGGCATCCCCATATACCCAGATACCAGCCTTTGGCTTAGTCGGTTGTTCATCATTGGTGTACCAGATTAAACCAGGCAAATAGAATGGTGGCGTGCCATAAGTTGATTGAATCAGGATATTGTTGCTGCCTAATGTTGTTTGTATATTAGCTAATGCTTGGTTTGCCTGATAAACATCCAGTTTACTCCCGGGATTCGTCGTACCTATCCCGACATTTCCAGTACCGGCGATTGTCATAAGGTCACTTGTTTGGTATCCATATCCACCATTATAGAGATGCCCGAAAACCATATACATCAAAGTACCGCTTTCACGAGTATCGATCTGAGCGGTTATACCACCGGCATCTCTCCAGGTCAGCGCTTTTGTGGCTAACGCGCCGGCACCGTAGCTTGTATTTAATGTCAGTATTTCACTGTTAGTGCTGGTGCCCGATCCGCCGTCATATATTTGAAGAAAACCGGTCGGATTCCCGGTCCTGATGCCTACCAAACCGGTTTGCGACACATAAATTGTGTTGGCAACGCCTCCTGATCCGGACGTATCCACCTTGAACGCCGGCTCTGCTGTTGTGTTGTACACATGCAGTAATGCTGAAGGGTTAGTTATCCCTATGCCGACATTGCCGTTGTTGAAATAATTAACCCCGGAAGACCCTAACTGCACACCGGTCGCGCCGCCGCCAACCAGCGCCGAAGCGCTAGACGCAAAAAACGCAAACGGCACAGACATCAACTGTTCCCTCGGCGACATAGAGTGACTATTAATTGTCAACTGCAAATAATAACCATAAGCTTGACTCCAGTCTATTCCTGAAAGACCTCCGGTCGTATGCGAACCGATCTGATAATTGAAAATACCAGAACTGACTATGACTGTAACCCCATCCTCTGAAAATAGCTCGCTTCCACCTGTTACCGCGTTATATATGTCAAACCTCATAGTAACTGAACCGCTTTGAGGAACACCGTTTACACGGTATCGGCCCTGGTAGTTAATTATGTTAGGAACTGCAAATAGCGCTGATGATAAAAAGAGGATTGAAAAAACAACGAAATAATGCTTCCATAATCTCGATATTGTGTTCATAACTCCTCCCGCTTCACTTTATCATGATAATATCAATTAAACAGTATCCTTCCCATTTCTAGTATAGCATAGCATCATCCCTTTTTCAAGGGGTTTTTATCGTATTTATGAACCCGATAATATCTGGCAAATTTCCGCCAATTCCAACCATGGCATAGGCTAACCACAATGGCAACAAAAAGCCGCTAATACCACATAAAAAGTCTAGATTGCTTCAGGACAGTTATCCATCGCAATACAGGCAATGGATCGCGCGCAAAATACCGGCCTCAAAATGTCGATACCCTGAGCAAGATAGTTGACACAAACGACTTTTTTAAGTATAATTTCACAATTAAGTTGGGTACAATTGAATTCAAACGCAAGAAGTTGAATTATAGTATAGTATATTTCAACAAACTCCGCAATGGCGCGGAAATGAATTAAACCCACTTGTAAATCCGGGTTAAACTCACCCCCGTAAAAAGTAAATAGTGACTGGTGATGGGAATTAAAACGACCAGAATAATGGCCTGTTTTATTTTCCTTACACCAAATATCAATTAAGGAGCAGTTATGTTCAAGAAACTTGCAGCACTGGCTTTGTTGCTTTTCACCTCCGCTACCGCTTTCGCCGGAGAATCGGATCTCCTCCTGCCGGACCTTGCCTCTGTCACTTTCATGGGCATTGACGGCAAATCCCTTCTTATGTGGGGCCTTGGCATTTGCGCTTTCGGGCTTTTGTTCGGGTTCGTGCAATACATAAGGATAAAGAACCTGCCGGTCCACAAATCGATGGCGGACGTCTCCGAGCTTATATACGAAACCTGCAAGACATATTTGATAACTCAGGGAAAATTCATAATCATCCTTGAGCTGATGCTCGCTGCCATCATGGTAGTATATTTTGGCATGCTCAGGCACTTCACGTACGACCGTGTGTCCATAATAATTCTTTGTTCCGTCATCGGCATCCTGGGAAGCTACACCGTAGCGTGGTTCGGCATGAGAATAAACACCCTGGCCAACTCCCGCTCGGCTTTCGCCAGTTTGAAAGGAATGCCCTACCCGACCTATTTAATACCGATCAGAGCCGGTATCAGCATCGGAATGCTTCTCATAAGCATAGAGCTGCTGGTCATGCTCTGCATACTGCTTTTCATAGATAAGGCATACGCCGGTTCGTGCTTCATCGGCTTCGCCATCGGCGAATCTCTCGGCGCCTCCGTGCTGCGTATCGCCGGCGGAATTTTTACGAAGATAGCCGACATCGGCTCCGACCTCATGAAAATAGTTTTTAACGTAAAAGAAGACGATGCAAGAAACCCCGGAGTAATAGCCGACTGCACCGGCGACAACGCGGGCGATTCGGTGGGGCCCACCGCTGATGGTTTTGAAACTTACGGCGTTACGGGTGTTGCTCTTATATCGTTCATACTGCTCGCGGTAAAAGACCCTGTCATGCAGGTCAAACTGCTTGTCTGGATATTCGTAATGCGTCTTGCCATGCTTCTTTCCAGCGCGGCTTCTTACGGCATCAACTCGTTCATAGCCAAGGCGCGGTTCGAGAACGCAACGAAGATGAACTTCGAAGCGCCTCTTACATCCCTTGTCTGGATAACCTCCTTTGTCTGTATAGCCGTTACCTTCGTTGTGTCTTACCTATTAATAGGTAGCCTCGGAGACGGCAGCCTCTGGTGGAAGCTTTCAGCGATAATCACCTGCGGAACAATAGCGGGCGCGGTTATACCCGAACTTGTTAAGGTCTTCACATCAGTTGACAGCGCGTTCGTCAAGAACGTAGTCAACTCTTCAAGAGAAGGCGGACCATCGCTAAACATACTCGCCGGCCTTGTCGCTGGAAACTTCAGCGCCTACTGGATGGGCATGGCGATAGTCATACTGATGGCGATAGCCTGGGCAATAAGCACGCTCGGCATCGGAGCGCTTATGATAGCCCCGGCTGTGTTCGCTTTCGGCCTTGTGGCTTTCGGCTTCCTCGGCATGGGCCCGGTAACGATCGCAGTTGACTCCTACGGACCTGTCACGGACAACGCGCAGTCAATATACGAGCTTTCAATGATAGAAACACTTCCCAACATAAAAGCGGATCTCAAGAAAGACTACGGTTTTGATGTGAATTTCGAAACCGCCAAGCATCACCTCGAATCGAACGACGGAGCAGGGAACACCTTCAAAGCGACGGCGAAGCCGGTTCTAATAGGCACGGCGGTTGTCGGAGCGACAACGATGATCTTCTCAATAATCGTTATGCTTACCCACGGCCTGACCACCGGCATAGAGCAGCTTTCGATACTCAACCCCGTGTTCCTGCTGGGCCTGATATCGGGCGGCGCGGTGATCTACTGGTTCACGGGCGCTTCAATGCACGCGGTCACAAGCGGCGCATACAAAGCCGTTGAGTTCATCAAAAAGAACATGAAGCTTGAGAACGCCGGAGCAGCTTCAATAGAAGATTCTAAAAAAGTCGTTGAAATTTGTACGATTTCTGCTCAGAAGGGCATGTTCAACCTCTTCATGGTCATATTCTTCTCGACCCTTGCCTTTGCGTGTCTGGACCCATACTTCTTCATAGGCTACCTCATCTCCATAGCGATATTCGGCCTCTACCAGGCGATATTCATGGCCAACGGCGGCGGTGCATGGGACAACGCGAAAAAGATCGTTGAAGTTGACCTCAAAGAGAAAGGCACCGAGCTCCACAAGGCGACCATCGTCGGCGACACAGTGGGCGACCCGTTCAAGGACACCTCATCGGTTGCCATGAACCCGACCATCAAGTTCACGACCCTGTTCGGCCTGCTTGCCCTTGAGCTTGCCATCGGGCTTTCAAGACCGGTCAGCCTCACTCTGGCGGCCGTGTTCTTCGCGGTGTCGGTAATATTCGTGGTCAAGTCGTTCACGGACATGAAAATACAATAAACCGCAAGGTCGAAGGGACAAGGGTCAAGGATAGAAAAAAACTCAATGAAGTTTAAAATCCTTGCCCCTTGACCCATGACCCTTGTCCCTAATAATGATAAAACTCATAGTTTCTTTGCTCGGTTCTTTTATAATCTGGATAATTTCGGGTCTCGGGTATTCCGGGATACTGCTTGCGATGGCTATTGAGAGCGCCTGCATACCACTGCCCAGCGAGATAATAATGCCTTTCGGCGGGTATCTCGTGGTCAAGAAAATATTCTCTTCCCAGCACGGCGACCTCGTGGCGCTGATCTATGTGGCGATCGCAGGTGCGGCCGGGTGCGTGGTCGGCTCTGTTATAGCTTACTGGGTAGGTAAATGGGGTGGCCGGCCGTTCCTTGACAAATACGGCCGTTATCTGCTTATATCGAAACGAGACTTGGACAACGCGGACGCGTGGGTCTTAAAATACGGGGATTCCGGCATATTCATTTCCCGGCTTCTGCCCGTCATAAGGACTTTTATATCCCTGCCTGCCGGAATAACACGGATGAACTTCACAAAGTTTATCGTATACACTTTCACCGGCTCACTGCCCTGGTGTTTTGTTCTCTCGCTGGCCGGCTACAAAATTGGACAAAACGTGCAAAGTATTGTAGAATGGACTAACGCAATTGAGATGAAGTTGGGCAAGTTCATGCACCTGGTAGATGCGGGAATCATCCTCATCTGCTTATTTTTTGTAGTGTGGTTTGTAAAGAGACACCTGAAAAACCAGATACCGGATGCCTGATGCTAGATGCTGGCAAAGACTTTACCGGCTAGAGCATTTTATCTAGTATCCAGCATCGAGTATCTAGCATCTAGAAAGCAATGAATCTAATAATATTTCTTATCATGTTTCCCCTATTGGCCGCGCTTCTTATGCTTGTCCTTCCGGAAAAGCACAGGAATATAGCCATTAACGTATCAGCCGGCATTATAAGCCTTGCCTCCATAATGCTTCTTTTTATGGGAAACACGTTTTCGGATCCGAAATCCGCATTTATCTCCCCCCTGATGCTTTTGATAGAAACTGCTATCGCGGCATACATTATATATGTAAGCATCCAAAATAAAAAATATCTTGTCACATCATTGATCGTTGTTCAAACAGCGGCCCTGCTCATATTCGAACTGGCTTTCGGCCACAGGCTCCATGCCTGGCACAACCTTTTTATAGACAAATTCTCTATCGTGATGGCGCTTATAATAGGCATAATCGGAAGCCTCATCTGCGTGTACGGCATAGGATATATGAATGATTACCATCACCACCACGAAGAGGTAAAGGACAAACGCCCCTTCTTTTTCTTTATAATGTTTGTTTTCCTGTCCGCTATGTTCGGCATAGTGTTCTCCAACAACCTGCTCTGGCTGTTCTTCTTCTGGGAAATAACGACTCTTTCATCGTTCCTGTTAATAGGTTACAGGGGTGACAAAGTTTCGATAGACAACTCTTATAAAGCTCTCTGGATGAACCTGCTTGGCGGCCTCGGTTTCGCGGCTGGCATAATTTATCTATATATGAGTTCGGATACAATAGAGCTTGACAGGATGATGATGCTCAGCAAATCAGTGGTGCTTCTGCCGGCTGTGCTGATGACTTTCGCCGGCATGGCCAAATCAGCTCAGATGCCTTTCTCCCAGTGGCTGTTGGGCGCGATGGTGGCGCCCACACCTGTCTCGGCGCTTCTACATTCAAGCACGATGGTTAAAGCCGGCGTCTATATAGCGGTCAGGCTCGCTCCAATACTTTCAGGGACAAAAGCTGGTTTGTTCGTTGCCCTGGTGGGCGGGATCACTTTCCTGCTCGGATCTCTCATAACGATATCCCAGAGCGATGCAAAAAAGGTCCTTGCATATTCGACCGTTTCAAACCTCGGGCTGATAATACTTTGTGCCGGCATCGGCACTTACCAGGCTGTATGGGCGGCGATCCTATTGATAATATTCCACGCCATCGCGAAGTGCCTGCTGTTCCTGTGTGTGGGTGTAGTTGAGCACAAAACAGGCTCCAGGAACATCGAAGACATGGACACAATGATAATAAACATGCCGAAGATCTCTATAATGCTCCAGATAGGCATGGCCGGAATGTTCCTTGCGCCGTTCGGGATGCTCATAAGCAAATGGGCGGTGTTAAGGGCGATAGTGGACATGAACCCCATACTGGCGGTTCTCATAGCGTTCGGCAGCGCCGCGACACTTTTCTTTTGGGTAAAATGGATGGGCAAACTGATAACCGTGATCGAACGCAAACCCGGGCTTGAGAAAAACGTGAGCCTTCAGGAATGGGTTCCGCTCACGATACTTGCGGCGGCTACGGTCGCCGTGTGCGCGCTATTCCCTCTTGTTTCTTCCTACTTCATACAACCGTACGTGATAAGCGTTTACGGCGTGACGTTCACTATGGCCCACGGCAATATCACCATAATGCTAATAATGCTCGGCCTGATAGCGCTGTTCCCTTTAAGCTTTTTAAATTACGGCCGCAACGTCAAGGTAGTCGAACCATACATGGGCGGCGCCAACACGGATTCGAGCGTCTCGTTCCAGGGCTCTCTCGGCGAGCCTGTGACGATAGGGATGAAAAATTATTACATGGACAACATGTTCGGCGAGGCCAAGCTCTTTAAGGCCGGAGCCGTTTTGACCATACTGTTTATCGTTCTGATGGTTGGGGCCGCGTTATGACATCCTTTCTTTGCATACTCGCTTTCTTATTTCTTGCGCCTCTCGCGGGAGGGCTCCTCGCGGGCCTCGACAGGATAATATCGGCAAGGATGCAGGGACGTGTCGGACCCCCCGTGGTGCAGCCTTTCTACGACGTGCTTAAACTGCTTGAAAAAGAGAGCATCGTCGTAAGACGTTCCCAGAACTTTTATATCTTTTTCTTCCTCCTGTTCATTATTTTTACCGGCTGCCTTTTTTTCGGCGGCGGAGACTTGCTGCTGTTTATATTTGCGCTAACGCTGGCAGGGGTATTCTTCGTGCTCGGCGCTTATAAGACGAGCTCTCCTTACAGCTTCATCGGCGCCGAAAGAGAACTGATACAGATGATGGCTTACGAGCCTATAGTCATCCTTGTGGCCGTTGGCATGTACATGGTGACAAAAAGCTTTTACATTTCTGATATACTCTCGTCCGGCAGCTCTATGATATTCAAGCTCCCCGGCGTGTTCCTGGCGTTCCTCTACATACTTACTATCAAGCTCAGAAAATCCCCATTCGACCTGTCAGTCTCGCATCACGCGCACCAGGAACTGGTCAAGGGTGCGGTGACAGAGTTTTCCGGCTCGACCCTTGCGATGATAGAGATAGCACACTGGTACGAGAACATATTCATCATGGGTCTGGTGTACCTTTTTTTCGCGGGCAGCCCCGTACTCGGTATATTTATAACTCTTCTGACATACTTTTTTGAAATATTGATAGACAACACTTTCGCCAGGGTAAAATGGCAGCTGACCCTGAAATCGTCATGGATAATGACTATAGTTTTCGGTTTCGGCAACATTCTGGTACTGACGCTTTTGAGGTAGAATACCCAGACACTAGATACTTGATTCTAGTTGCTGGATAAAGTCAACGACCTTGTTTTGAAAATTGTGATTTGTGCCAGTATCTAGTACCCAGCATCTAGAATCGTTAAGGAATTAAATTATGTCAAAATATTTTACTAAATCACCGTGGATAATACATTACGACGCGACCAGTTGTAACGGCTGCGACATTGAGGTCCTGGCGTGCCTGACGCCGCTTTATGATGTAGAGCGGTTCGGCATAATCAACACCGGCAACCCAAAACACGCTGACATATTCCTGATAACCGGTTCGGTCAACGAGCAGAACAAGGAAGTCATCCAGAACATCTATTACCAGATGCCAGATCCTAAAGTGGTGGTGGCCATCGGCATATGCGCGAGCTCAGGCGGAATATTCGCGGAGTGTTACAACGTCATGGGCGGGGTAGACAAAGTGATCCCTGTAGATGTCTACGTGCCCGGCTGCGCGGCAAGGCCTGAGGCCATAATTGACGGCGTTGTGAAAGCCCTGGGGGTGCTGGAAGAAAAACGAAAGAAAATGCACGAGCTCGCTTCCGGCAAGGTCAAGGCAAAGGTAGTGCGCGCGACACAGGAAGACGCCGAAGAAATACTCCGTGTGCAGAGGATAGCTTTTCGTAGCGAAGCCGAGCTTCACAACGACTTCAGCATAACTCCCTTAAAACAAACGCTCGAAGATATACAGCAGGACCTGAAAGACAAGATCGTATTGAAGGCCGTGATAGACGGGCAGCTGGTTGGTTCTGTGCGGGCTCATCAGAAGGGCGATGAGGTGCACATTCAAAGACTGTTCGTAAACCCCTCATTCCAGAATCAGGGCATAGCGACTCTTCTGATGGAAGAGATAGAAAAACTGTTCCCCGGGGCTAAAAAGTTCGAGTGCCATACCGGCCCGAAAAGCAGGAGAAACATTTTCCTGTACAATAAGCTAGGCTACAAGATGACCCGCAAAGAAAAAGTAGAGAACAGGCACCGGGTTTATCTGGAGAAAGTGAAATGATGAACGAACAAAAAATCATAACAATCTCACCCGAAGAACTTGTTTCAAAAACAGCTAACTATAAAACCAACGGTTTCAGGCTCGTCGCGATAAGCTGCGCCACGCTCAAAGACCATATGGAGCTCAGCTACTCATTCGACAAAGAGTACTCGCTGGAGAGCCTCCGGATAAACCTAACAGACAAAAAAGAACTGCCCAGCATAAGCAGTGTTTTCTGGAACGCCTTCCTTTACGAGAACGAGATACACGACCTGTTCGGCGTGAAGGTGACCGGCATCAACATCGATTACAAAGGCAATTTTTATAAAACAACGATAAAGAATCCTTTCGCGAACGAGGAAGAAGGAAAATAGAATGTCCAAAAGAACCGTTATACCTTTCGGCCCCCAGCACCCGGTTTTACCGGAGCCCATACACCTCGACCTCGTCGTAGAAGACGAGAAAGTCGTAGAGGCGATACCCTCGATAGGGTTCATCCACAGGGGCCTTGAGAAGCTCGTCGAAAAAAAGGATTTCGTTGATTTCGTTTTCATAGCGGAACGCATCTGCGGGATATGCAGTTTCATACACGGCATGACCTACTGCCAGGCGGTAGAACGGATAATGAAGATAGAGGTCCCGGAGAGGGCGCTCTATCTTCGCACCATCTGGGCGGAGCTCTCGAGGTTGCACAGCCATCTTTTGTGGCTGGGCTTGATGGCTGACGCTTTCGGTTTCGAGAGCCTCTTCATGCACAGCTGGAGGCTTCGGGAAACTGTCCTTGACCTCATAGAAGAGACCACCGGCGGCAGGGTGATATTCGGTTCGGCGAAAGTCGGCGGCGTGCGCAAAGACATCAGCGGAGAAAAACTCGCAGAGGTAGTTGGGAAGTTAAAAAACCTCGAAAAAGAGATGCGCCAGATAACGGACGTTTTTCTTGACGACAGCTCGGTAAAATCCAGACTGGTCGGCGTCGGCGTGCTTACCAAACAGGAAGCCTATGACCTCGGCGCGGTCGGGCCGATGCTCCGCGCCAGCGGGTGGGAATCAGACATGAGAAGGCTGGGATACGCTTCTTACGGCAAGATCGATTTTAAGACCATAGTTGAGACGTCCGGTGACAGTTACGCGAGATGCAAAGTGAGAATCCTCGAGCTTTACCAGTCCATAAGCATCATCGATCAGTGTTCAAAACAAATTCCCGATGGCCCAATAGACACGAAGGTTGTCGGCATGCCCACGGGCGAGTATTTTGAAAGGACCGAACAGCCGAGGGGCGAGGTTGTTTATTACATAAAGGCCAACGGCACAAGATTTCTTGACAGGATGAGGGTAAGGACACCCACTTTCTCAAACATCCCGGCTCTCGTCAAGGTCCTTCAGGGCTGCCAGCTTGCGGATGTGCCAGTTCTGGCACTCACGATAGACCCGTGCATAAGCTGTACGGAAAGATAGTAACGGAAGAAAAAGAGATCAGAGAATAGAGAAAAGGAACAAAATA
>CAZSIW010000013.1:0-15619 GCA_964606755.1 uncultured Elusimicrobiales bacterium
GGGTGATAGATTGGCTCATGATCACCGTCTATGCAAATTCGAGCATAGCCGCAATGCTCGGCTATTCCCAGAATGAAATGAACGGTAAGCATCTCTTTGAGTTTATGAACGAGAAGAATGTTGAGATATGCAAAAAATTGTTCGAGAAAAGGAAACAAGGAGAGGCGGAACAGCACGAGTTTGAGTTCAGAAAAAAAGATGGCTCTCCGTTTTACGCCCTGCTTCAGACCTCGCCGATAATTGACGAAAATAAAAAATTCATCGGCGCGATAGCCAGCGTGATAGACATATCCCAAAAGAAAATGTCGGAGGTGGAGCTGCAGAACAAATACAGGAACCTTTTTGAGAATATTTATAACGGGGTGGTAGTTTATGAGGCCTTGAACGACGGCGAAGATTTTATCATCAAAGATCTTAACAAAGCCTGTGAAAAAATAGAGTTGGTTGAAAGAAAAAACTTAGTGGGAAAAAATGTTCTGGAAGTGTTCCCGGGCTTAAAGGAATTCGGGTTGTACGAGGTTTTTCAGAGGGTCTTTCGTACGGGCATACCCGAGCATCATCCTGTTTCTTATTACTCCGATAAACGTATAGCCGGCTGGAGAGAGAACTATGTCTATAAGGTCTCCGGCAATGAAATTGTAGCGGTGTATGAGGATACGACAGAGAGGAAGCATTCTGAGGAGTCTCTAAAGCAGAGCGAAGAGCTGCTCAGGACTATCATAGATTCCGTTCCGGCGTGCATATTTGTTAAGGACAAAGAAAGCAGGTTCCTCGTGGTGAACGACCAGACCGCTATGACGTACGGTCTGGATCAGATGAAAATGATAGGAAAAAACGATTTGGAGATAGCTGAAAAGCATTCGGGGAAATTTTCTCAGGCCAAAGCTATGATGGAAGATGACAGGGAGGTCGTCAGTTTAAAGCAGGCCAAATTTATTCCGGAGCAAACTTTTACATCGACCAGCGGAAGAGTAAGGTGGTTCCAGACCATTAAGGTGCCGCTGTCCCTTAAGAATAACCCCGACTGCGTGCTCGGTATCTCAATAGACATCAGTGAGAAAAGAGAACTTGAGACGGAAGCCTTCAAGAACCAGAAACTCGAGTCCATCGGGATGTTAGCGGGAGGCATTGCCCACGATTTTAACAACATACTGACCGCGATATTAAATAATATATCGCTTGCGAAAGCGGGTTTGAAACAGCAGGATGAAACATACGATATGCTTGGGGAAGCGGAAACTGCAGCCGGCCAGGCAAAAAATCTCACGCAGCAGCTCCTGACTTTCTCAAAAGGAGGGGTGCCGCTGAAGAAGCTGACCGGCATAACGAAACTGCTTTCCGATGCGTCGACCTTTTCATTGAGAGGTTCAAATATCAAAAGTGTGATTTCCATACCCAGGGACCTTTGGGCGCTTGAGATAGACTCAATGCAGATAACGCAGGTCATTAATAACCTTGTCATAAACGCAAAACAGGCGATGCCCACGGGAGGCAAGATCTGGATAACAGCCGAGAATTACGAAGTAAAAAGGGGTGAAATAACTTCGTTTAAGGAAGGAAAGTACGTAAAAATATCGGTGAAGGACCAGTGTATAGGGGTTCCAGCGGAATATATCAGCAAGATATTTGACCCATATTTCACCACGAAACAGGAAGGCAGCGGGCTGGGCCTAGCGATCTCATATTCCATTATAAAAAAACACGATGGATACATTACTATCGAGTCCGAACCCGGAAGAGGGACCGTGTTCTATGTCTATCTTCCAGCGTCCGGCAAGCCGCTGGAAGCGGAGGAAAGGAAGAGCATCGATATACTGCGCGGCAGCGGACGGATTCTCGTTATGGATGATGAGGAATTGATATTAAAAGTGGCAAAACGGGTGCTGGAAAAATTCGGTTATGAGGTTACGGGCACAAAAGACGGTACTCAGGCTGTCGAGCTGTACAGAGAGGCTATGAAACAGGGAAACAAGTTCGACCTGGTCATAATGGACCTCACCATACCCGGAGGGGTGGGCGGGAAAGAGGCGGTCATAGAACTCCTGAAAATCGATCCCGCAGCTAAGGTAATAGTTTCAAGCGGTTATTCCAACGATCCTATAATGTCTGACTACAAAAAGCATGGTTTTTGCGGTATTGCGGCGAAACCTTATGACATAAAAGAACTCTCAAAAATCGTTGGAGATGTCTTAAATAAGAAGAATTGACAAACTGAGATGGATTTTGCTATACTTCCCAAAGCCTTAGCTGAGAGCTGTTAGGCAGCAAGGCTTTTTTTGCGGCTGATCGGCCCATGTTCTTTGTGAAAACTAGACAAAAATAGCATACTTTGTATTCTATTGTTGGGCCCGTAGCTCAGTTGGTAGAGCACCTCACTTTTAATGAGGGCGTCGTGAGTTCAAGTCTCACCGGGCTCATAAATCCAGTATATAGCAGGTCGCAGGTCGTATTTCGCAAGATCTTAACCGATACGAACGATAAAGAATTATAAGGGTTTTTTCGACGATATACGACATGCAAAATACGATATACGGTCTTTAATGCCCTCATCGTCTAGCGGTTAGGACACATCCCTTTCAAGGATGCGACAGGGGTTCGATTCCCCTTGAGGGCGTTACACAAATATAAGCGTACACTAGTTCATTGGTTCACTAGTTGATTAGTTAAACTGATGAACAAATGAACCAGTGAACTAATGAACGAAGTCAATTTTACAGCAGGTATATATTATGTCAACTTTGGTGGTTTTAGGGACGCAGTGGGGAGATGAAGGCAAAGGCAAGGTGGTGCATTATCTCTCCCAGAAAGCAGATCTTATCGTAAGGTATCAGGGCGGCAACAATGCCGGTCACACGCTAATATTTGAAAACAAACCTTTTGTACTCCATTTAATCCCTTCCGGAGTGCTCTTTCCCGGCAAAAAATGCCTCATAACGAACGGTGTAGTTGTAGACCCCAAAAACCTTTATAAAGAAGCACAATTTCTTAAATCAAAAAACATAGAGTTCAAGAGCAGGCTTTTCATAAGCGAATCGGCCCACGTAATACTCCCGTATCACCGTTATCTGGACGAGTTGATGGAGCAGGGAAAGATAAGGATCGGTACGACAAAAAGAGGCATCGGTCCCACATATGCGGACAAGGTGACGCGCCTCGGAATAAGGGTCGTCGATTACCTCGAAAAAGACACTTTTCTCGACCTCCTTGAAAAAAACCTCAAAGAAAAAGAGCCGCTCCTTAAGCAGATAGTCCCCGTCAAAAAAGTCAGGCAGGAGATATTGAAGGCATACCCAGTTTTGAGCAGGTTCCTCAGGCCGTTCGTAACGAACACGTCGCTTGTGCTGGAAGACGCGATTAAAAAGAAAAAGAATATTCTTTTCGAGAGCGCCCAGGGCACGATGCTCGACCTGGATTTCGGCACTTATCCATACGTGACCTCCTCGAACCCTATTTCCGGAGGTGCGTCCACTGGTTCCGGCATCGGACCCACGAAAATCAATTCCGTGCTTGGAGTGGTCAAGGCGTATACGACCAGGGTCGGCGGCGGCCCTTTCCCAACCGAGCTTAACGATAAGACCGGCGAATTCCTCAGAGAAAAAGGCAAAGAATACGGAGCCACGACCGGCCGGCCAAGACGCTGCGGGTGGTTCGACGCGGTTGTCGTAAAACACGCGGTCAGGATAAGCGGTATCGACAAACTCATCATCACGAAACTTGATTGCCTGGAAGACCTGGACAGCCTGAAGATCTGCACGGCTTATAAATATAAGGGAAAGATCCTCAGGGATTTCCCGGCCTCAAGGAAGATACAGGCGGAGTGCGTGCCGGTATACGAGGAAGTCGCTGGCATAAAGGCGTCTGTAAGACACGCTTCAAAATTCAACGAACTTCCCAAAAATGCGCAGGCATATCTTAAACGGATAGAAAAGCATGTCGGCGCAAAGATAAGCCTCATTTCCTTCGGTAGAAAAAGAGAAGAAACTATAAAGATAGATAAAGAGAGTTTATGGTAGCAAAAGCAAAAAAAGGCATATTGGCGCTTGAATCGGGCAAATATTTTATAGGCGAGTCGTTCGGAGCCGACGGCGAGACTTTCGGGGAAATAGTTTTTAACACCAGTCTCTCAGGCTACCAGGAAATACTGACGGATCCCTCTTACTGCGGCCAGATCATCTGCATGACCTACCCCCATATCGGCAATTACGGCATGAACCAGCAGGACTGCGAATCTAGGAAGCCCTTCGCGTCGGGTTTTGTCGTTAGGGAAGCAAGCTCCATAGTGTCGAACTGGAGGTCGGAAGAATCTCTCCAGGACTTCCTTATGAGATACAGCATTGTCGCTATAGATAATATCGATACAAGGTCCCTGACCAGGCACATCAGGCAGGCGGGCGCGATGAAAGCGGTGATATCTACCCTCGACCTCGACCCCAAGAGCCTGGTAAAAAAGGCCAAGAGCTCACAGGGCTTGGTCGGCAGAGACCTCGTAAAAGAAGTCACCTGCAGGGAAAGTTATCTTTTCAATAAAAGAAAAGCTAGCGCGTGCAAATATAAGATCGCGGTGCTTGACTGCGGATGTAAATCATCCATACTCGAACAGCTTGAGTTAAGGGGCTGCGAGGTAACGGTATTCCCTGCCACCGCGTCGTTCGAAGAGATTTTGGAATACAAGCCGAGCGGTGTTCTTCTGTCGAACGGCCCGGGTGATCCGGCGGCGGTGACTTACGTAATAGAAACGGTCAAAAAGCTGATAGCGCAAATGAAAAAATCGGAAAAAAAGGTGCCTATATTTGGCATATGCCTCGGCCACCAGATGCTTGGACTAGCTCTGGGAGCAAAGACGTATAAACTGAAGTTCGGCCACCGCGGCGCGAATCACCCGGTCAAAGACCTAGTTACGGGTAAGATCGAGATAACCGCCCAGAACCACGGGTTCTGCGTCGACCCCAAGACCCTGGAAGACAAGAACGTAGACATAACGCATAAAAACCTTTACGACAAAACGCTCGAGGGTTTCAAACACAAGGAACTGCCGATATTCTGCGTTCAGTACCATCCCGAGGCTGGCCCGGGCCCGCATGACCCGCATTATTTGTTCGACAGATTTATGGAGCTGATGAAAAAACATGCCTAAAAGAAAAGACATCAAAAAGATATTAATAATAGGTTCCGGCCCGATAGTTATCGGTCAGGCCTGTGAGTTCGATTACTCCGGTACCCAGGCAATAAAGGCTCTCAGGAAAGAGGGGTACAAGATAGTTCTTGTCAACTCTAACCCCGCGACGATTATGACAGACCCCGAATTTGCGGACGCGACCTACATAGAGCCGCTCACCCCTCAGATACTTGAAAAGGTCATCGAAAAAGAGAGGCCCGAAGCGCTTCTTCCTACGCTTGGCGGGCAGACGGCTCTTAACCTGGCCGTGTCCCTTGCTGAGCAGGGCATTCTTGACAAATATAAAGTCGAGCTTATCGGCGCGAAGCTCAATTCCATAAAGAAAGCCGAGGACAGGAAACTTTTCAGGCAGGTGGTAAAAGATATAGGCCTTGACCTGCCGCAGAGCGGATATGCGTACAACCTTGAAGAGGCTATGCAGATATCCGAAAAGATCGGATTCCCTCTGATAATCAGGCCGTCTTTTACGCTGGGCGGTGTTGGTTCCGGCACCGTTTACACGCGCGAAGAGTTGCTCGACGCGGCAAGCACCGGACTGGACGCAAGCCCCATACATGAGATCCTTGTAGAAGAATCAATACACGGCTGGAAAGAGTACGAACTGGAAGTTATGAGGGATACGCAGGACAACTGCGTAGTCATCTGTTCAATAGAAAACCTTGACCCGATGGGCGTGCACACGGGCGATTCCATAACCGTGGCCCCCAGCCAGACGCTCACAGACAGGGAATACCAGAAAATGAGGGACTGGTCCTTCATGATAATGAGGGCGATCGGAGTGGATACGGGCGGTTCCAACGTTCAGTTCGCCATCAACCCTAAAGACGGCAGGATAGTTGTCATAGAGATGAACCCGAGGGTCAGCCGCTCGTCATCGCTGGCATCGAAGGCTACCGGGTTTCCCATAGCCAAGATCGCGAGCCTCCTTGCGGTAGGTTATCATCTTGACGAGATACCCAACGATATAACAAAAAAAACACCGGCTTCGTTCGAGCCGACTATAGATTATACTGTCGTTAAGATCCCCAGATTCGCTTTCGAGAAGTTTACCGGTGCCGATCAGACGTTGAACACCGCGATGAAATCCGTAGGCGAGGTGATGTCTCTCGGAAGGACGTTCAAAGAGGCCTTGCAGAAAGCCTGCCGGGCTCTAGAGATAGGCGCGTATGGCCTTGGAGCGGACGGTTCGTTGATCTGCGAGAGGGTCAGCAAGGCTGTCAGGCAGAAAGGTAAGGACTATGATGAGCTCCTTGAGGAAATAAGGTACAAGCTGCGCGTGCCAAACTGCGAAAGAATTTTTTACATGAAGTACGCCCTTCAACTCGGCATTACCGAAAAAGAAGTGCACGAACTCTCAACGATAGATCCGTGGTTCATAAGGCAGGTGCAGGAAATATGTGAATTTGAAAAATGTATTCCGGGCCTCCTGAAACTTCCAAAGAATGAAAAAAAGGAAGTTCTCTTCAAGGCCAAGCAGTTCGGATTTTCCGACAGGCAGATCGCGTACCTGACCGGCAAGGACCAGAAAAAGATAAGATCCATAAGAAAATCGCTTGGGATAATGCCATCTTATAAATCGGTGGACACCTGTGCCGCTGAATTCGATGCCGTCACGCCTTACTTTTACTCAACCTATGAACATGAGGATGAGGTAGAGGTCAACAAAAAGAAAAAGGTGATGATACTGGGAGCCGGCCCGAACAGGATCGGCCAGGGCATAGAGTTCGATTACTGCTGCGTTCACGCTGTCCTGGCTCTGAGGGAAGAGGGGATAGAGACCATAATGGTCAATTGTAACCCCGAAACGGTCTCTACTGATTACGATATCTCCGACAGGCTCTATTTCGAGCCCCTTACCGTCGAGGATGTGCTGAATATCTATGAAAAAGAAAATCCTATGGGCGTCTTCGTCCAGTTCGGCGGCCAGACACCCCTGAACCTAACCAACACTCTTTCAAAAGCTGGGGTCAAGGTGCTGGGCACCTCGCCCAAGTCCATAGACATAGCCGAGGACAGAAAACTTTTTTCGAAGATCCTGTCCAAACTTAAGATACCCAGCCCCGCTTCGGGCACAGCTGTGTCTTTTTCTGAAGCCAGAGAAATAGCTCACAGGATAACATACCCTGTTATGGTCAGGCCATCTTACGTTCTGGGCGGAAGGGCCATGGAGATAGTGTATGATGATGAGATGCTGGCCGGTTATATAAAAAGAGCTGTATCGGTGAGCCCTGACAAACCGATACTGATAGACAAATACCTCGATCATGCCCTTGAGGTGGACGTGGACGCTATATGCGACGGTAAAGACGTCTACATCGCGGGCATCATGGAACACATTGAAGAAGCCGGCATTCACTCGGGCGATTCCGCCTGTGTTATGCCTCCGCACAATCTTTCAAAAGACGTCATAGAGACCATGAAGAAATATACCAGCAGTCTCGCGGTCTCTTTAGGGGTCAAGGGGCTTATAAACATACAATACGCGATAAAAGACGGAGTCGTATTTATCCTTGAGGCAAATCCGAGGGCTTCGCGCACGGTGCCGTATGTCTCAAAAGTCAGAGGTGTGGCGCTGGCGAAGGTGGCCGCGAAGGTTATGGTCGGCAAGACCCTTAAGCAGTTGCTTGGCGTTGAAAAGATAAAGAACTCACCTCCGAAAATAGATTACGTTGCCGTTAAAGAGGTCGTCCTGCCGTGGTCAAGGTTCTCCAACGTCGACACTATCCTTGGTCCCGAGATGAAAAGCACCGGCGAGGTTATGGGGATAGACTCAGATTTCGGTCAGGCTTTCGCAAAGGCGTCTCTTGCCGCGGGTTCACTTCTGCCAAAATCCGGCTCCGTGCTGGTAAGCCTGAGGCCAGAAGGGAAAGAAGAAGCTCTGCCTATCATAAAGGACCTCATGAACCTCGGTTTCGAGATATTCGCGACCAAACACACCGCCGATTTCTTCACAGAGAACGGCTTACCCGTTAAAATAGTCAACAAGATCTCGGAAGGCCGGCCAAACGTCGTCGACATTATCAAAAACAAGCAGATAGATATAGTTATAAATACTCCCAGCGGCAAACAGAGCCGCGCCGACGGCTACAGCATCAGGCGCAGCGCTGTGTTGTACAACGTGCCCATCGTAACGACTCTCGCTGCCGCGAGAGCTACGGTGGAAGGTATTAAAACCTTGCGGAAAAAAGACTACACGGTCAAACCCATCCAGGATTTCTATAAGAAATCCTAAACCGGATTTCTTGGTATTTTACTCTCCAGAAGTGTTTTCAAATATTTTACAGCTTATCCTTGAATTTTGAGCAAATTTAGCTTAAAATTATATTACCTGTCCTAAAAATATAATCAGTGCCAATAATGATGGTAAAAAAACTGCTTTCTTCAGTCATTCTAATATGTTTTTTAACATCGTTCGTGTTCGCGGATGTTTTGCGCGCTGCCGTTTCACCTGACGGTCCCAATACCGCCTCTTCTACTAACACCAAGACCGATCAGAACGAATTGATAATCCCCATGTCTTACGGCAGGGTGACCGATTACTTCTTAGCGTCCGGAGTAGAACCAACCGTCGAACATTCGAGCTCGAACGCCAAACGCTCTCCGTTGGTCATCAATATTCAGGACCTGCACTGTAACCCCGAAGTACAGAGAAATATAAGCAAGATACTTTCCTCGTTAGACAAAGAGTACGTGATCAACCAGGTGTACGCGGAGGGCGCGCACGGAGATGTGGACACGTCCTGGCTGCGTAACCTCAAAGGGAATGAAACAAGAGATGAGATAGTGGAAAACCTGATAGACGAGGGAAGGCTTACCGGTTGCGAGTATTACTCGGCTGTAGCCGATAAACCAGGTCTGCTCAGGGGTATGGAGGACGAGCAGGTCCATAAGGAAAACATCGTCAGGCTCGGAAAGATACTTGACAGGAAGGGATATTATGAAGAAAAGATCAAGGGTTTTGAGCGCGACCTGGGTTTTATCAAATCTCAATATTTAAGCGCTGACAACAAAAAGCTTGATGCCCTCGTCAAAAAATACAGGGCCGGCAGGATACCCGCCTCCAGATACTACGAGGAACTTTTCGGCTGCGTCGCCAGGATAAACAATTATCCCGAGAAATATAACGGCACGGTTTCGGTAAGCACCGAAGAGTTCCCGAACATGAAGGCATATATTGAACTGTCACGGATTTCCGATGGTCTTGACAGCAAAAGGGTTTCGCTTCAATTGAACGAATTCCTGAAATATGCGAGGACTGCCCTTCCCTACTCCGCTTTTGCGGAAATCGCTGAAAAGACCGGAAATTTCTCAAGGCTTGATGATCTATGTTACTATGTCGGGCTTGCTGAAAAAAAATACAAGCTGGAGCTGGGGCCGAATTTCGGCGAATTGAAAAAATATCTGGCTTACACCGAAAAAAATCGTTCCTTGAACCCGGTGAATCTTGTTACCGAGGAGAGAAAACTGCTGGACAGCCTAAGGCTGAGCTTTTCGCAGGACATAAGTGAGCTGGATGTTTCGTTCCTTAGCGATTTTTTCGTATATTTCAAGAGCTTCATGAGGGTCGATATCTCGGCTGACGATCTCGATTATTTCAGCACGAGGTTCGATAAGTTCAAAACTCTTTTTGACAGATACGCGTTAAAAGAAAGGATGCAAGGCCTTGAGAATGATTTCGTCCTTTTGAATGAATTTTATTCCACAAACTGCAAAAGGAACGAGTACTTCATTAGAAATATCGGAGTTCTCGATGGGGAGCATACTCCTGGCTTCTCTGGCATACAACCGACTTCCAAAGCCCAAGACGGAGGCCCTGGACAAACGAGGTTCTCCGAGCTGATGAAAAGTTCTGAAATCATAGTTGTAGTGACCGGCGGTTTTCATACGGCGGGCATAAAGAAGCTATTAAAGGAACGAAATGTTTCATACATCGCAATAACACCTAACGTAACCAGGGATGTCGGGATCTCTAACGCAATATACAGCCGCATCGTTAAAGAACAGGCAAATGATATCAAGATGGAAGGCCCCCAAACAGACATAGCAAGCCGGACCAGAATGAACAACGGTTCGCTTGCCCTGATCATTGCCTCACAGCTTTCCTCGCAAAAGATGTTCGAGCTTGCAATAATGGCTGCGAACAGGGAGTTGAGCGGCGTCAATTTTAATAAAGGAAACTTTAACGCTCTCGTTTCAATGATAGCCAAAGCTACGGGGGAAGAGAAAGTAAAATTAAGCGAGTTTACGCCTAGTTCCGCCACCATAGTATTTCAAAACGGCGCGAAAATAACTGTTGAAAGACACCAGGAAGGTTCTATTGCCAAAGGATTGTTAGTCAAAACCGCCGGCGCAGGGAAGAACTTTGGCAGGATATTGAAAGAGGCCGCGCAACAGGTGCTGGATACGGTCCTTACCACGGCCAAAACATCCGAATATCTGTTAAGTATAGCCGGGACAGCGCCGTTAGTGTACAAAATCATCAAAAGAGCCGGAGAGTATGCTTCTGCCAACGGTTTTGTATTTGGCGACGGGTTGTTGCGCGAGGTCAGTCAATACGCGCAGGAGACGAACAGTGATGGAATAGATGGTGTCGAGCTTGAAGCACTTTCTGGACTGCCGGGTCCGTTACAGAACGCGATCCTGGAGCACAAAAAAAGCATCGCAACTCTTGACTCGAAAGCCAAAACTGCCGACTGGCTGAAAACCCTTGTTGCTGTCGACATGTTCAGGGATATCATAATTGAAGCAGGTTTTGCGGATACTCAAACACATACAGCCCGCAATTCCATAGATAGCTCTCTTGCCGGGCAATACGCCCTGGAGCGTTCTGTAAAAGAAGGAAACATAAATGAAATTGGATCCCTGAAAGCCATTTTTTCTGAAATTATCGACGACAAGACAATTAGAGATATCATTACCCGCATAGAAGTTCCTTCCCTGTGGTATCTCAAGAAAATGAAAAGCAATGAAGAAGTTAGAGATTCCATCCTTCCGTTTTTTATCCCACTTGTTTTGCAGCTAGCGAAGAACAGAGGATTGTCCATACAGGAATATGGAGAGTTTCTCAAGAGCGGCGCGGCGCAGGCAGAAAAAACAAAAACAGCCGAGATGATACGCGCTTCGTTTTTCCTTGAACATACGAATACTGTGACGGGGTTTTTCCGCGACGCCACTACGTGGGCAAAAGATTCGCGTGAATTCATCGCGGAGCTTTTAAAGATGAAATATGAAAGAAAAGATTTTAAGATACGCAGCCGGCACATAGCGTCGTCCAGCGGGAAGGAAGCCTATACGGACGCGATCCTGATATTCGAAGGCCTGCAGAAGCTCCACGCGCAAGAGAAAATAGAGGAGCCTTTTGAGTCATGGATAAAAAAATGGGATGTCCGCATAGACGCGTACGATTATGATGTCGTTAACCTTGAAGAGGCCGGGAGAGGTGTTTACCAGGATGTGCCGGAATCTATCCGGCAGTATTTTGTACCGGCCGATCGCGCTTCAGCATATCCCTTCAGCACGTACACCGTAAAAGATGTTTTGAGGAAGTGGATAAACCCGGTATTTATAAATTTATCTGAAAAGAACATACTGGGAATGTTGGACGCCGAGCATTATGATATTACGTTTTCGATGTATACGCTCATGTACCTCAACGACATGGAAGAGAAGATCGAAGTCCTGGAACATCTTATAAAACCTCAAGTTTCTCCTTATCCATCTCTCGTGATCTACAATGAGGGGAGTGATGTTGTCCCGAACAATATCGCCCTGCCGCAGGTTAGGCTTAAGTATGACGCGCACGGACAGCTGGTGGATTCCGGGTCGCTTGAATCCCAAAAAGATATTTTCAGGAAGATTTGGTCGGCTGTGCGAAACAGCAAGATCGAGCGATATTTCATAGGCCGGATTTTATATATATCCGGCCTGCTGCATGACAGCCAGGCAGTAAATTCGATACTGCCATCTCTACAAAAGTATCCCGAAGACGTTGACCTGCAAAAAACTAAAGATTGGGCATTGAAACGGGTTGAGGGTGCGGCTACCGATGTAACAAGTAAAGAAACGCCTTCGGACGAACCGAAGATAACGGATATCATTGCTGAATATAAAAAGCATTATCAGGATGGGAACGGCGAGCTACGTATACGGCGCGCCTATGAAATAGCTGAACGGGAGTATCAAGGCCAGGCTTACAAATCCGGGCAAAGCTATTTGAGCCACACATTAAATGTCGCGCAGAACGTGGCGAAATGGGGCGGGGATGAAACAACTGTCATTGCCGCTCTGCTTCACAAGTTATCCAGGCACGCGCTGGAAACACATGCTGACCTGAAAAATTATTCCGAGATCAGAAGCAAAATAATAAAGGCGGCCGAGATCGTGAAGTTGCCTTATCTGGATGGCGATTATATATCAGCCATAAAGGGACAATACACTTTGCAGAATATGATGGACAGGATCGTAAAGCTTTCTGAGGACAGCCAGACAATGCTGCTGGTTTTTGCCGACAAGCTGGAGACGTTCAACGCGACTGCGACCCCGGAGAACAGGAACTACCGTTACCGTGAAATTCAACAGATATACGTACCCCTTGCCATGAGGCTGAACGCCATGGATATAGCGGATGATCTGAGGAACGAAGCATTCAGGCTGCAGTATAATGAAGAGGGGTATTACGAAAAGACAAAAAAAGACGTGGAGAGTATTCTGTCCAAGTCGTACGGAAGAATGAACAGAGAACTGGAAGAGTATAAAGAAGAAATAAGCAAGGTCTTAATAAAAAAAGGCCTGACGAATTTTGTCGTTCAGGTAAGAGTTAAAAGCCCTTACAGCGTCTGGGAAAAGATCACCACGGCCAGGAGACAAGGGTATAGTTCCATAAGCGCGCTCAAGGATATCCTCGGTATGCGAGTGGTAATTGAAGATCTGGACGGGGCATCGGATGCGGTATTCCCATGGATATCGAATCACGCCCTGGATAACAAATATAAGTTTGAAAAGCAGTTTAAAAACGGACTGGAAAGATACAAATATAACTTTAAAGACAGGAAGAACAGGCCTTACGAATTCGTGATCACAACACGAAGGGAAATGGAAAAGGGTTTATCCGGGTTTATCGATGAAGAAACGGTAAGAGCGACAGCCCCCCAGTGGATCTATAAGGAAGGCGAGATCGTGAGCGTGTTGGATGACGATTTCGCAGTAAGGATCGAATACGAGACCGCGGATAAAAAGATGAACAAGCTTAGCCAGACATTTACGGCCGATGGAATAGAGCTGACATACGATTTTAACGACAATTTCAAAAAATTGATCGATTCGTTCGGCGATGACGTATTCGTAACTTTTGTCAATGAAGGCAGGAAGGGGAATGCTCTGAGTGTTATCAGGCTTCCAAAAGGCAGCCTGCCGGTCGACCTTGCGTCGCATAAAGACATAGACCGTTACGCGAACTATTCCGGGATGAAAGAAATAACTCTCTCCAAGCACGCCGATGAACAGATGAAGGCGCAGAAAATAATGATGTTTAACGACTTAAGACCCCTGAACACGGAAACGATAGTGTCAATGAACGGCGGGAATTATTATGATATGCGCAAAATGAGCCAGCTGGCAAAGTCGTCAAAACTTTTGCGCACCAGGCTGAACGCGATGGCGGGGGACGGCAAGAATGCGGATGTTATCAGGAAGAAGGGAGAAAGCATTCTGAATAATATTAAGATCACTAATAAAAAAATATCCTACACCCGTATGCTTGAGAAACTTGAGTATTTTTGCCAGCAAAAGGGTTTGAGAGACCTGGATGAGGTCAATTTGGCGCTGGGATACGGGATAATAGGCAAGCAGGAGCTTTCGGATTATTTAAACGCGAATGAACAGAAATCAGTTCAGATAATTGCGTATAAGGACAGGGTCGGTTTGCTGCGTGATATTACGGATGTGTTCGCCAGAAAACATATCAATATTAAAAGATCGGAGACCGGGACTGTGAACGGGCAGGAAGTATTAAAGTTCATAATTGAAGAAACAGAAGGCACTGAGAAATTCACCAAGGACAGCATAGAAAAAAGCTTTAAGGATTCGTTCGATGGCGTTATGGAAATCGATGTGAAAAGAGTTCAGGAATTGTTCATAAAGAAAGAGACAAAGGACAATCAGGCGGGGCATAACGGGCATGGCGCCAGCGCTTTGAGCGTCGGTTTTGATGAATTCCTGCGGTTGAGCGGGCTTTCGCAGATCAAAAATATTAGTGATCTTGCATCGGGCGTCACTAAACTGCTGGCCGGCGAAAGAGGCGAATACGTTGTAAAAGCCCGGGACATAAAACTGCAGGAGGCCTTTGTAAAACATGGGAAAAATGTCGAGATCAAGGTAACGAACAACCCGGAGACATTCAAAAAAACCGAGTTGGAAAAAATTTGCGGCATGCCCGCGCTGCTCACGGCCGGGGACGGTAGGCTCACGTTTATCGTGCATCAGGGGTTTTTGGACGCGGTTGAGGCTGAGTCAGACAAGTTGGGAGAGATTTTTGATTCGGTCCACGGCCCCGGCGGAGCGAAGATCACGTTGTTGGACAGATTCGTTGAAGAAGAGCTTGCCGAACTGGACCACTTTACAAATATCCAGAAGACAAGACCCGCCACGGTTGATGATTACAAAGCATACCACGAAGACCCGAACACCGGCCATATCGAAATATTGAACTCTCTGGCCCGGAATGTCGGGGCGCAGCAGTTGAACGATGGTTCCAATCCCGTCAGGATAGTCAAAAGTATTTCAGAAAACGAGATCAACAGGATCAGCAGGAAATATCTGGCCCCCGGCGAGAAGGTCAGGTCGGGCATCGCGCCTACGGTGCGGCCGTATTCGGATTCCAAGATCAATTATATCGCAGATGAATTGTCGTCATATACCGGACAGGACAAATTCTCGTTCGAACGCGACATGTCGGGCGCAAGCATAATGCTTATAGGCCCGGGCTCTACATCGCTGGAAATCGAAGCCCTGATAAAGAAATATCCTGGCCTTAAGGCCATCAACGTCGTATGCAATGATGAAAAAAGTGTCGGCGATATCTTCAAACAACTCGGTGTGTTTTACAGCAAAAGAGGGGTGTCAACGCCCTCGGTCAGCCTTTACAACATCAACGCGCTGGAACTTCCAGCGGAACTTAAAGGGACGATCGATCTAGCGATAGATATAAATGTTTTTGACGATATATGTTTTACCCCGTCGCAGCTAAAGCAGGCCTCGCACGAGATCTCCGGAACATTGAAACCTGGAGGGGTCCACATAACCGCCGGTTTTCCTCTTACGGACGAGTCATATAAGAGAGAGCGGCAGATGACTGCTATCCCGATGTTCGAAGGCTCCGGCATCATCGCCAGGATAAAAGCGCCGCTTGAAAAAGCAACCGTGCGGAAAGACGGGTTAAAAACAGCG
>CAZSIW010000014.1:0-15525 GCA_964606755.1 uncultured Elusimicrobiales bacterium
TACAGGAACTCCGCGGGCGACCTGGGCAGGGTTTTCAGGCAACAACGGTTTTTGAAAGCCGTAATAGCTAAATGGACGAACCCGTACGTCATTTTCAACACGCCGCAAGTGTTGAAAATGATGTTCAAGGAAACTAACTCAAACCTTTCCTTCTGGGACATGCTGAACGGCGCCATAGAGCTGAAAGATCTAAAACTTAAGAATGTCAGGGTATCGCAGTTGCCCGGAAAACCGAAAAAACTTTTATGGGAGCCCGACTACGAGAACATCGCGGGCCTGCTGAACAAGATATTCCCCGACAAGCAGATAGAGGCAGGACAGAAATCGCGGCCGAGAATAGAGGTGTGGAACGCGGCCGGAACGCCTGGTCTGGCGGAAAAGTTCGCGTGGTTCCTCAGAAAGAACGGCTACGACGTGATAGACTACGGCAATTTCACTACCCGGCAGAAAAAGACGCTGATAAAGGACCTGACGGGCGATCTCCAGTCGGCCCAGAGGCTCGAAGAAGTGATCGGCTGCGGCGAGATAGTGACAAGATATGACGACAAACGCCTCATAGATATTTCCGTTATTCTGGGCGAGGACTCGGCCTTAACTGAGACCGCGAAGAGCGCTCAGTAAACCAGCCGAAAATATTTTTCGAACGAGCAACGCTTTCAATATAAAACAGGCAAGACGCGTCCGCCATGGAAAGTCTCTGGGGTGTGGCGTTAAAGTCTAAACCTAAATGAAATGAAAGTAGCCAATTCCGCCGCGGCGGGATATGGCTAATTAAATTTTCATTAAGGAGCTTAATATGGATATACGTCAATATTTGAGATCTGCCGCGATATTTGCCGGAGTTGGTGAATCCGTGCTGGCCGAGATCTCCAGCAACGTAAAAGAGGTGAAACTCTCCTCCGGAAACGAGATATTCAACGAGGGCGACTCTTCCGATTCTTTCTACATAATAGGTTCCGGGACGATCACTATCTTCAAGAGGCTGGCTCCGGGCAAGGAAAAGACACTGGCGGAGCTGACGCGGGGCAACTTCTTCGGCGAGACAGCTCTTTTTTCTGAGACATCGAGGACAGCGAACGCGGCGACCAAATCGGATTCGATTCTTCTTAAGATAGACAAAGATCAGTTCAAGAGGATACTGGATAAAACGCCTAAGGAAGGCATAAAGATATTCTCGGGGCTCCTCCAGACGCTTACACAGAGGCTTGAGCAGACGAGCAGGGAGCTTGCCACGGTTTACCGGACGGGAAAGGTTATTTCCTCGGGCAGCAACATCGAGGACGTAATTGATTCTATAAAAGAAGAACTGATCCTGGCGATACCGGAAGCGGACGAGATCAGGGTGTTCCTCTATAACGAGTATAACGTGGAGTATTGCCTTATCCCCTGCGACGGCAAGACCGAGGAGGTCGGGCCGAAAGACCCGCTCATCCTGACGATCAAGAACAACCCGTCCGGGATAGTAGTGAACGACGCGTCCATGCAGCACGCGATCTCAGGCAGGCCCGTAAAGGGTTTTAGCTCCTACATAATAGCGCCGATAATGAAATCGGAGTTCATGCAAGGCTTTTTTATACTCGGCAGCATGTCAAAAAAATATTCTTTTAAGAACAGTTACGCCCTGCTGCTGTTATCCGTTGGAGAACAGCTGGCGGAGGCAATTGAGAACATCAAATACCGGCGGGAAGCAAAAGACCGCAGAAGGCTTGAGGAATCTAAAGGACTGCTATGAGCGCTCCCAATTTTTTGAGACTGGGCAGGCAGGCGGCTGGAATAGCTTCAGACAAGAAATGCCTTGATATACTCTTATTGAACATAAAAAATATCTCAAGCATAGCCGACTATTTCCTTATAGCGACCGCTGAATCATTTCCCCAGATGCGGGCGGTTACTGAGACCGTGTTTAAAACGTTCAGAGACGAAGAAGGCTTGATGCCTACCCACTCGGATTGGCGCAGCACCGGATCGTGGGCCGTTATCGACTACGGCGGCATCGTGATACATATAATGCTTCCGAGCGCGCGAGAATTTTACGCTCTTGAAAAGATATGGGTGGACGCAAGAAAGATAAAGGTGGACTGAAATTACTGACAAAGTCGATATTACCATAATCGGCGCTGGAGTAGTAGGACTGGCGATCGCGGCAAGGCTGTCAAGGCACGGCAGGAGTTGTGTAGTAGTTGAAAAGAACTCCGGCTTCGGACAAGAGACCTCCTCCAGGAACAGCGAAGTTATCCACAGCGGCATATATTACCCAGAGAACTCGCTAAAAGCACTCCTGTGTGTAAGAGGTAACCCCCTCCTATATGAATACCTGTCAAAATACGGTATTAAACACCAGAACACATCAAAGATCATAGTAGCAACGAACAATGACGAGATCGAAAGGCTTGAGGCCCTGCTCTCCACCGGCAGGAACAACGGCGTTAAAGGACTCGAGCTGATAACCGGCCGGCGCGTCACCGAGCTCGAACCTGAGGTCAGGGCGGCCGCGGGTATTTACGTACCATCAACCGGGATACTTGACACACACTCCCTGATGAAAAGCCTGAGCAATGAGGCACAGGAAAAAGGAGCGTTGATATCATATAATTCAAAGGTAACAAAAATCGACAGAACGGCTTCCGGGTACCGCTTAAACATCGGAGAAAATGAATATGAGTTCCTTTCGGACGTCGTAATCAACAGCGCAGGCCTCGGGAGCGACGCGATAGCCGCTTTAGCCGGTGTTAACCTTGAGAAAAAAGAGTATAAAATTTATCCCTGCAAAGGTTGTTATTTCCGCTCCAGCCTGAATTTTAACATCAAAAGACTTATTTATCCCGTCCCATCCCACAACGTGCACAACCTCGGCATCCACCTTACCATAGATCTGTCCGGCAGTACCAGATTCGGACCGGACGCAAAGTATGTTGACGATATAGATTATTGTGTGGACGAATCGTCAAAAGAGGGTTTTTACAATGCTATAAAAAAATATCTGCCTTCGGTAACATTAGACTCTCTTTACCCGGACACATCCGGCATACGCCCTAAGACACAGCTACCCGGCGGCCCTTTCAGAGATTTCATCATAAAAGAAGAGTCGGACTGCGGCCTGCCAGGATTTATTAACCTTATCGGAATAGAATCTCCCGGCCTAACCTCCTGCCTCGCAATAGCGGAATTCGTGGAAAACCTTTTATAACTAAATACTTTTCACAACTTTTTTTCAAAAAACCTCTTGTTTTTAAGACTTCTTCACATCTTTCCCATACCTTTTTCCAAACTGTCTTGTATAATGTTCATAGGACAGAAAACAATTTTCTCAAAAACGAGCAAAAAATGAAGACTCAATTAGCCCTAACATTCGTACTCATCTTCGCATTCAATATTTCCGTTCCTGTTATTGTAAGTGGGGATGAGAACTCACTGTCACGGCTTTCACAGGCCCAGCTTAAGACATTTGAAACGCTTATAAGCGTTTCAAGGGTAATAAACCTGCCGGTTCTGCTTTTAAATAACATTATGAAAGACCAGAGCGGGCTTACGAACTTGCCCGCATCGAAGCAACCTCTTAAGAACAAGGGCAACCGGAACAGCGAATTATCAAAATATACCGTGCTCCAGAACACTTTACCCAATATCAGTAAGCTTTGCCTTGCATCGGTTATTCCTGCGAAATCATTTACCCTTGGTATAATTCGCGCGGGCTCAGAGTTAACGACTGGTTTTGCTTCTATTATCAGCAACAATTTGCGTTCTATATGTATTCTAATGGTGTTCCTGTTAATAATGCCTGCAAGAAAACAGTCTCATCCATGCAAACGGCCATTATTTACAATAAAAAACCCATTCCATGTTTGTGCGGAATGGGTTTTTTATTTTATGCCATCGCCTCATTGCAAATACGATAACGAGGAGAAAGCAAAATGAACCTAGACTACAAGTATTTTTCAGGTGTCATCACAAAAAAATACCCGTTAAAAACAGGTATCAGGGTGCTTTCGGATCTTTCTTACAGCGACGTAAAGGAACTCATAAACAACATAGTTGACAGAGAGTTACTGAAAAAACTTCTGGATGAAACCGAAAGCCTCAAGACAGACAAAGATCTGGGCCACATAAAACTACTTCTCGGGAAAAAGATAAACACTCCTGTAAGTTGATTGGGGGCAACTAAATGAATTTTGAACTGATGGCAAAAATCCTTATAGAAAAATACAACTCACGGTTTACGGCAGATCTCATTAAGAATCTTGCCTTTGATGAAGCCGAAAACCTGATAAACAACTTCGACAATACCGCTTTTCTGAGGAAGATAGCGTTTGAACTTGAAAAAGATCTTGAATCAAGAATACCGATCGATACGATCAGGCTAAAATTCAGGGGAGCAAAACCTTTTTCCGGAGAACCGGCAGACAAATCTATCAGCATGGAAGAATACTACTTTAAGAACGAAAATGCGGTCAAGGACATCATAAACAAATTATATTGCAGGATGAAATTTCTTGAGACCAGTTCCGGAGGGATCTTACCACAGACCAAAGGAGGGTATCATGATGAGAGCAAAGATGAATCAAAGCAGGGTTTTTGAGGAAAAAAGGCTTCTTTCGAGAATTGAATATTTAATGATCGATTCCGGCATCTGTTTTGGGATGTTCCTGTTCGTTTTTATACTTTTCAACCTCGTAGTCAGATAATTTATTATTGCACCTGGTTGAGAGCGCTTTTTGGGTACGCAATAAGCTTGCCTAGCTTCTCTGAACATATATAGAACCTGTCTTTTCCCATAGCGATCCCGCTTAAGTTATAGCCTTTCTGGTCATAACCGGCCGCGACATACACCTTCTCCACGGTCAAATTATTGTCCATATTATGACAGTAGATCTTATTCGTTGAGGAATCTAAGCTCCACACGTTTTTGCCGTCATAATATAGCCCTGCGGGACTTAAACCGGGGCTCTTAACTGCCGTCTCAACCGATAGATTCCTGTCCATCCTGTGCCTGTATATCATTCCTTCAGAACTATCGCAAGTATAAAGATATTCGCCGTCATAACATATTCCGCTCGGCGCGGCCCCTGGCGCAGGGAACGTTTCGACTACGGAGAGGTTTTCATTATCCTCGTGCTTATAGATCTTTCTCTCCATAGGATCACACGACCATAAATATCCTCCCGCCCATGTTATCGCGCTGAAATGCCTGCCTGGATAATAATATATCTTTTCAATTTTCATGTTCTCTTTAATATTATGGACGTACACGCTCTGACCAAGCCAGTCACACGCCCATAATTTCCCGTTGCTAATAGCAATGTTAGTCGGCTGGGGGTATGGCAAGGTGTATGGGATCACCGTGTCTGCGCCGCCCTTTTTGTGGCTGACGTAAAACGCCGCGCAAGCCAACATCAAAACTATTCCCAACGATAAAATCAACTTGGTTATCAACTTGCTTTCTGCCCTGATCTCCCGCCAGCCTTCAGGCCAGACCGCGCTGTTTAGAGCACACTGGTTCATACTGGATATGACACTATCCATGATATAAGGTTGTGAAAACCTTGCTATACCCAGGGACTCGGATTTTTTCTGTAATCGTTTTTTAACATCCCCGAATACAACAACCGGGAGAAAAGGCCATTTCTTCTTTACCATAAAAGCGGTTTTGTAATACCTGGCCGAGAACGCAGCAATGTTCGGCTTATTCGATACCAATTCGCTTTGCATGTCCCTGAAATCAACAAACTTAATATTAAAAACATCATTTTCACGCAGCTTATCAAAAAAAACCTTGTCATCGTTTATTGCAGCCGCACAAATCGAATATTTTATTTTTCCGGCAACGGTCAGCTGCGAACTCTTAGCGAATGTCTCTATATCGTTTTCTATATTCTGTAGATATACTCTAACTGGATTCCACGCTTTCGCGGTTACCTTTTTCTCGACTATCATTTTTGTGAGCCCGATCAGAGGTCCGAGCTTTGAATAAACGCTGTCTATCAAATCCCTGACAATCTCGTCATGATGCTGTTTCTGACTGATCATTTCCTCTTCTGACTTTTTTGCAGACAATTCCGAATTTTTCCTGATATTTTCATTTTCCCTTGTCAGCTCTGCTTTTTCGCTCTGCAACTTGGAGGTAATGGCATCCTGGGAAGCTTTGAGCTCGTCATACTGCCTGGAAAGCTTGTCAAACTCTTCGCATTTGAACTTTATACTGTTTTCAAGCTCGTCGGTGCGTTTCTTCAGGACCTCTATCTGGAATGTATACGATGACACCGTTTCGTCATAAGCTTTCTTCTCAACCCCGAACTCAGAATTCAACCGGTCCCTGTCTTTAAGTTGTTCGTCTTTCAGGTCACCTATCTTCTCGTTTAAATCAGACACCTTCTCAATCAGAACATGGTTTTTCGCCTCAGATTCCTTAACCTTCTCTTCCCAGAGAATCCTATTTTTCTCGAATACCAGTTCCGCTTCCTTGGTCTTAAGACGCTCGTCCCACCTGGAAGAATCGGACTCCATCTTCCGCTCCAATTCTTCTATTGCTTTATTGTATTTATCGAGCATAGATTGCTGGCTTGCGATCTGGGACTGCAGCTTGCTCGTTTCATCCTGCTTAGAGGCCATCTTCCTGTCCCACAAGGTCTTTTCTTCTTCAAGCCTTCTCTTCCAATAGTCACCGTTGCTGGGAAAATGGAACTGCCTGGTCCATTGGTCTTCCCCCTTCGAGAGGTCTTCTCTGAGTTTTGCAATTTCTTTGTCCAGGTCGCCGAACTCGTCCATTTTGCCTCCAGCAACTACATCTAAGGAATGATCAACACATCGTCTTTTCTGAGCGATCCCTTTTCTATCTTGTCACTATTCGCATCGTATATTTCTATCCATCTAGACGTGTCACCGTAAAACATCTTGGCAACTGATTTCAGGGTATCTCCCTCTACGACCCTGTAGCTTTTATTCGAAGCTTCTGGCTTGTGCGGTTTTTCATCGTGTTTTTGTGCCACGATGCCGCTGTGAACATTTTTGACCGCGGCCTTTGTTTCTTTAACCTCTTTTACAGTTTCGCTGCTTTGACACACTGTTTCTGTGGCACTAACGGACATCGAGGACGATTCAACCTCGTCCTCTTCCGTAGAGCCCGTAGACGAGCTGATTGCCACATCCTTTGATTTTAATTTACTCATAATAATACTTTCCAACGCGCTCGCGGAAATCACGGCGGATGTCGACATATCAACTTTGGATACCGCTTTAATTTCGCCCGGGTTCTGCTTCTGTCCCGTTGCTACTGATACTTCCTTTAAGTTCACCTTGATCATTTCAGTGCTTATGACATTATCGAAACCTGATTCGTTTATTTTAAGCAGTACTTCCACGTTTATTTTTCTGCCTGACCCCAAAATGCAGCTTGTCGACATAGTAATTTCATATTCCTTATTAAGCGTCAAAACCGCTTTGCCGGTCATCTGCTTATTTCCAGAAGCAGCACACAAAGCAGAGAAACATAGACAAAAACATATCAGGATAAGAAAATCTTTGAGTTTCATATTTTTAAAGTTCTACCACAGAGCTCTTTAACCAACAGAATATAGAATGCGCCCTTACTTTTTTTGCCCCAGCGCGGTTCCGGAGCTTTATCTTTTTTATTTCTTCCACCAGCATATGGTTTAGCTTCTTAACCCCATTAAGGTTCACGTACAGTGCAGAAATACTCTTTTCGTTTTCCAGTATTGTATTTTTATACGATTCTACAAGTATACTTAGCTCACTGTTTGCTTCCTTTATCCTGTCAAGTTCAGCCTTAACGAACATAAACTCATCCGTTGATTCCTGCAGCGGTCGCTGAGCTGGATCTTTTGTGCTTGCTCCCAGCACGATCCCTCCCTCTCTGCCAGATACTGCAGCAAAACAGTTCCTATCGATTTCTGCGAACTGCCTTTCCCACTTTTCACATATCTGACCGCAAAGATCGCCCATGAAAACTATCTCTCCTTCTTTATTTCAATTATCGGCTCGTTCAGGCTCTTCCAAATACCGGACAAAGCCGCGACAAGAAAATTATGCTTCTCTGCTGTTATCACGCGTGCCGGTGAAAGCACCGTGGTTTTATCTGCGGCCGCATTTTCTATTTGCGCCGGAGCGCTTGAGGAGTGCCTGGTTGTAAGTTCATCTACAACTTTTTTAAGCTGGATAACTTCCTGCATCTTTTCGATTAATTTTTTGTCCGTTTCACTCGCCTTTGATTCAAGGTTTAAATATTTCTCTTTAAACGTCTCCTTTTCTTCATTTATCCTATACTCTGTTTCATCGTGAACCCTTGATACCAACTCTCCGCGTTTTGCAACCTCTGAATTAAATTTATTCTCAAGCTCATCGTATAGTTTCTGAAGCCTGTCAGCACGGAACACACTTTCGTCAAGATTCTTTTTCAGCATACTTTTCTCTGCCTCAAGATTTTCAACGCTCTCTGACAAATCTCTTTTCATCGTTTTTCTTAAATTATCAATTTGCTCTGCCGCACCCCTTGCCAGTTCTTCTCTCTCAGATTTTGTCTTCTGGTATTCATCCAACACTTTCCTCAGTTCCGACTCAACTCTCTGCTTGTCAAACTGAATAACGGATATATCCTTTTCCCTGGAGGACAGATTGGACTGAAGCTGTTCATTCTGAGATTTTATTTCAGAGAGCTGCCTACTCTCATTCGCCAACGTTCCTATCCGTGTCTCCAGAGCGCTCTCTTTATCCTTGAGCGAGAAGAGCTCTTTTGAAAGTGTCCTGTTCTCCAGCAGAAGGTCCTGTTCTCTGGTTTTAAGCGCCATGAGGCCCTCTTCCATCTTTTCACGGTACTCTTCTTTCTGCCGTTCGATATTTTTCTTAAGCTCAAACGTTTTTTCCTGCAGGGAACTTATCTCTTTTCTATAGAGCGCTTCTCTTTCCTGGAAATCCCTCACAAGGACCTTTTCTTTGTCCGTTATATCGTTCTTTACCCTGTCTATTTCTTTCTTTCCGAACTCGATCTCCTTCTCGAGCAGCTTGATCTCTGATTCCAGGTCCTTCTTTATCATGCTGGCAACGCGTATTTTATCTTCATTGTCCTGCCTGAGCAGTTTCATTTGCTCATCTTTGGTAGTGAACATCTCATTAACTTCTTTTCTCTGTTTTTCAAGCTGATCGATAAGCTCCTTTTTTTCTTTCTCCGTCTTTTCCACGGCCGCAAAGAGATCTCTCTCTTTCGATTCAAAATCTCTCGCTCTTTGCTCACTCCGCGCAACAACAGCATTCATTTCCTTTTCTTTCTGGGCATATTCGCTGAGCTGCCTGCGAAGATCCGCTTCATTTGCCTTGTTTTCCTGAATGGTTACGATGTGGTCTTCTTTTTCACGCGCAATATTTTGCTCGGCCAGAGCCAGCTTATTTGCGAATTCATGCAGTTTTTCCTGATTTTTTGAAACTTCGATCTGCATGTCACGCTCCTTCTCCTGAAGCGCTTTAATACCTTCTTCTTTCATGCTTAGAGATTCCTGAAGCTTGTCGCACTCTTTTTTAAATTCGTATTCTTTCTGTGAAAGGGTTTGCTGGAACTCACTTTCCCTCTTCACCATGTTATCATGCTCGTGCGATAGCCTCTGCGCCATAAGCCTTGATTTCTCTTCCAGATCCTTTAAATGCTCCTCCTTCTTCGCGATCTCTACGAGACCCTGGTTATATCTCTGCGAAAGTTCCTGCATCTGTGAGTCTTTGGAAGTCACTTTTTCTTCCAGTGAAGATATATCGTTAAGATACTGCTGCTCGTTCTTTGAATACTGTTCTTTGAGTTCATTCTCCCTTTTTGCAGAATCTGTCTTTAAAAGATGGAGTTCATTGCCCAGGGACAGTATTTTTCCCTCGAGCTCCTTCGAATGCTCGTCTTTTGTAGCTATCTCGACAAGAGCCTGATTATATTTCTGCGAGAAATCGCTCAACAACGAGTCTTTAGCGGCCAGCTTTTCCTTAAATGAGGCTATATCGTTAAGGTACTGCTGTTCGTTCTTTGAATACTGCTCCTTCAGCTCATTTTCTCTCTTTGAATAGCTTTCTTTTGCGACCAGCAACTCGCTCCCCATCGATGCTATTTTGCCTTCAAGCTCCTTTGCTGAGTCCTCGCTTTTTGCAAGGCGCACATTCCGATCCTGTAGGTCGGAAATAAGCCTCTGTATCTCCTGATCTTTGAGCTGGTATTTTTCTAGTGCGGACTGTCTTTCCTTCCTTATCTCTTCGTCTTTTTGAGAGAGGGCATACGAGAATTCCGCCTCTTTTTTTGTTACCGCTTCCCTGAAAGCTGCTATTTCCTGGACATGAAATTTAAGTTTTTCACCCAGTTCATTGGCAGTTGCCTCGGATTTCGCAAGAGCCATGTACGTGTCCTTCTCTTTCAGGGCGGCTTCCGAGATCTCTTTATCCTTGGCCCTGACCACTTCAGACCATTTGTCGTTCGCTGCCCTCATCTCTTCGTCTTTCCTCGCGGAAAAACTTACGGCTTCACTGTCCTTTGCCCTTAGCTTCTCCTCATAGAGCTTTATAGCAGATGCGAACTCCGTCTCTTTTTTATCAAAATAGCTCCGAAGTTCCGTTTCACGGTTCTTTATTCTTTCCTCAAATTGTCTTGTTAAAGAAACCATCTCTGTTTCTTTCTTGTCAAGCTCATGCTTTAGCTCCATCTGCCTCTGTTCAGTACTCCGCTTCATCGTGTTAAGCTCTTCTTCCTTAGTCCTGCGGTTTAACTCATATTGCTGACCATCTTTCTGCGCCTGCTCCTTGAACATGACCAGCTCTTTAAGCAGTTTTTCCTGTTCCGACTTTGCCCTCGTCTGATAAAGAGCGAACTGGGTCTTCATCAGGAAATACTCTTTCTCCTTGTTATCCACGTTTTGCGCCAGAGCCGTTTTCTCGGCGCGCGTTCTCTCAAGGAGCTGATTCATCTGATCAAGCCTGTCTTTGCCCTGCCTTATCTGCGTAATGAGCATAGCGTGCTGAGCTTTAATTGAGAGAAACTCTTTCTCTCTGGCATCTATTTTTGAAAGCAGATTGTTTTTTTCATCCAGCCTTACATCATTTACATCCTTTAGTTCTCTTTTCAGCGACTCCCTTTCGTTCTCGAGATAGCTCACTTTCTTTTCGGAATCACCTTTTTCTCTCTCAAGCACCTGTTCGGTCTCACGTTTAAACCTTAAGAGCTCCTCTTCCTTGTTCTTGAGCGCCTGCGCCCAGTTCATTTTTTCTTCGTGCCAGCGTTTTTCGAGCTCTTTCAGCCTGATCTCAAAACTATATTCGATCTCTTTTTCCTGCGACTCTTTCTGTCCCATCTGGTTCTTCAGGGTCTCGACCCATGTCTGTCTTTCAGTTGAGATTCTCTGTTCAAGTTCCTTTATCTGGTTTTCAGACTTTACAAGATTTTCCTGAAGCTCCTGTTCTCTTTTCTCGCGTCTCAGCCTATCCTGAATATCCTTCAGGGACTCTTCGACTTTGGAAGCAAGAGCCTCCTCTTCCTTGGCCCGCACAGTCTGAACAAGCGCCTTCTCTCTTTCCTCTTGCAGTTGTTTCTGAAGCTCCAGCATTTGTTTTTCCAGCTGGCGCCTCACTTCCTCAACTTCTTCGCCGCTGGCCTTTTCTGATGAGGGCGGAGGAACGCTGCCCGCTCTGGTCGGCGGTTTCATCGCAGGCTTAGGGGCGGTTCCGGCGGAGGGCAGCCTCGGTGCGGACGGCATTCCCGCGGGAGCCTGAGGCCTCGCCGGAACTCTGCCGCCCGGCAAAGGCGGCGGCGCTTTAGGTAGGTTGTTTAAATTTTTTTCGTCAGCCATTTTCTCCTCCGATGTATCACATTATTTATTTTTTATATTTCTGCTTTCCTGCGCTGTTTCTATCCAGGATTTCAGCTCTTCGTTTTGCGGTTCATATTCAAGCGCCCTGTTCGCGTTCTCAAGGGCTTGCTGTTCGTTGCCTAAATTCCATTCGCAAATAGCGAGATATTGGTACCCCGCAGCGAATTCCGGGTAATTTTTAACCAGTTTTCCAAAATGCTCCCTGGCTTTATCAAATTCACCTTTCGCATAACATGCGACGCCTGCATCGAATATCTGCTCTATGTCTTTTGAAGGCTCGGTTTCTTTTTTTGATATTTCCTGCTTCATAAGCTTCTTGAATCCCTGGGCTTTCTGATTCATAACCAACATTATCTGCTGGGTATGTTCACGCTCCGCCTTCAACTCGTCTTCCTTGCCTGTCATCTGTGACATCAGGCTCTGTATCTGTTTTTCCTTCGCGATAAACAACTGCTCCAGCCGTCTGCTTTCATTCCTAATATCTTCTTCAAGGTTCATTATGTCATCGCTCAGTTTGTTATAGGCCTCCTGGGCCTGAACCTTCTGTCCTTCGTGTGTTTCTTTCCACCTTAGTTCCATTTTATTATTTTCTTCCACGATCGCTTCGAGCTCGGACTGGAGTTTCTCATAGATCTCTTTTTTTGATGGAATATTTTCGTTGTACTTCTCCTTTAAACCCTCTGCCTGCTGCTTCAATTCCTCAGTTATTTTTCTAAGTTCTTCTTCTCTCCTGGTTATCTCGCTTTGCCTTCTCTCTTCTCGCATTGCAAGCCTTTTCTGGAGGGTCGAGATCTCTTCTTCCTTCATGTGCAGCTTGTTCGCCCAGGAATCTTTCTCTTCCGAGAGCTTGAAGACAAGGCCAGAGAGTTCATCGCTGAGTTTGCGTTTCATCTTCACCCACTCACGGTCGATCCTCTGCTGCGCCGACTTGACCTCTGTATCCTTGAGGGCCCCCTCAAGCTTCAGTCGCTCTATCTCCCTTTCCAGCTCTTTGTTTCTGGTTCCGGCAGTCTCAGTCTCGTCTTTTATTCTCTTTTCCCACACACTCACATCATTTAAAAGCGTGTCACGTTTTGCCATCAGCTCGCCCTCGAGTGTTTTCCAGCCGTTCGAGTGCTCTTCTTCTTTTATGTTAAAATCAGTCTGTATCTTCAACAGCAATTTTTCTTTATCTTCCATTTTTGACGAATATTCTTTTTGTATTTCGTCCACTTTTTTCTGCTTTTCGCCGATTTCGGTCTCAAGCAGCAATTTTTCCTCTTCCCAGGCATTTATCCTCTTTTCCTCTTCGCTTTTGGCTCTCAGTTCCCAAAACTCAAGGTTTGACTTGAGCACAGCGAGATCCTTCTCTTTTGCGGCTATGGCCTCATTAAAACTGGACGACATCTCGTTAAGATTGGAGGTGAGGCCATGCACCTGATACTGCAGTTTCGCATTTGCCTCTTCCATGACAGCTTTTTTGCGGTTTACGTCGTCCTCCATGTTCTTCATTCGCGCTGCATACTGCTGCTGGTATCTTTCTATTTCCGCGGTTTTTTCAGCGACTTTTTTTGCTTCGATCTGCTCTTCCTCGTTCAGCCTTTTGTTGATAAGCTCTACTTCTTCGATAAGCAGAGCCTTTTCATGCTCGAGCTCCTTTTCTTTCTCCTTCCATGATGCTTCCAGCTGCTTTTCTTTTTCCGCAAGCTCATTCTGCAAAGACAACAGCTCCTTCTCTTTTTCCCTGGTCTGCTCCTGCGACACAGACTTCAAGTCTTTAAGCTTCTCCTCCAGATCTTTTTTTTGAATTTCGAGTCTCTGTCTCTGCTCAACATACTTTTTCTCTTCCTCGATGAATTCCTGTCGGCGTGCGTTTTCCTTTGTTTCGAGCTCATATTTCATGGATGAAGATTTTTTGTCCAGAGTTTCCAGTTCAGCCTGGTGACGCTGCTTTACCTGCTCCAGCTGCAAGCGCATAGCCGCAAGCCTTCTTTCGCTTCTTCTTTCGAAATTTTCGAGACTCTTTTCCGCTCTTTCCTGCTCCTGCTGATAGTACAGCGTTCTTTCCTTGATCTGGCTCTGTATAGCATCTATTTCATCCTGCCTGAGCTTCATCTCCTGAGGATACTTTTCGCTAAGCTTGCTTAGATCAGAGTCAAGTTTTTGTATGTCTTCTTTTATAGTCGATATTATTGTGCGTGACTTCTGCTCCTCATTCCTCTTTTGTTCCGTAAATGCGTCTATACGTTCATTTATCTCTTCCTCGATTTTCTTGTATTCCTGATCTTTCGCAGCGAATTGTTTCTCAAAATCATTCTCCGACTGCTCTTTTTCCTTTTCAAGCAATTCCGTCTCATGCCCGAACTCGGTCTTTGCGCCCGTCAACCTGTCGTTCCACATAGACTGAAGAGCCGCGAACTCGGACTCCTTCAGAGACTGAAGCTGTCTTAAAGATTCTATCTTTCTCTGTGCAGAACTGAGTTCATCGTTCGCATTTTTTCGTGCATCTTCATATGTTCTTTCAAGTTCCTCCCTTTTGGCAACAAGGGGTTTCAATTCGCTCTTGTGTCCAAACTCAATTTCTTCCAGCCCGGTCCTAAACTTTAATTCGTCCGCGCGGGCTGTCTCTTTTAATTTCGAGATCTCTTCTTCCTTTACCCGGATACTCTCAGAATGTTCTTTCTTTAACCTTTCTATTTCCTGGGTGAGCCGCTTTACTTCTTCCTGACCGCTTGAAACTAGTCTTTTGTACTCCTCTTCCTTAATTACAACTTCCTGTTTATTCCTCGCATCAAGCTCTCCCAGAGTTTTCTGCTCCGATTCGACTTCATTTTGTTTAAACACAAGCTCGGACCTGAACTTGGCCTCGAGCTCTATCTTGTCTTTCTCTAATATTTTTATGCTCTCTTTCAACTGCGTCATTCTGGCGCCATAATCTTCATTCAGCTTGTTTTTTTCGGACTGAATCCTGCTGCTTATTACACCTATTTCGGCGGCAATGGAAAGTCTTTCTTTCTTTATGTTGTCAAGTATCTGGGCGGAGGTCTCTGATTCAGAACCTATCTGCGACTTAAGGTCCTCAATCTTCCTCTCATACTCGTTCTTTACCTGAGCAAGTTTTTCGTGCCACAGAGTCTTCATTGACTCATACTCTATATTCTTCGAGGTCTGTTTCTGTTTAAGCTCTACCATCTTTTTCGATGAAGACAAAAGCGTTTCCTCGGAGATCTTTTTTGTCTTCTCAATTTCGGACTGTAGATCATTTTTCCGCGCGATGAGCACCTTGAGATCTTCCTCGAGCTTCCCTTTTAACTTGAGGATCTCTTCATTCAACCGGTTCTCGCCGTTCCTTAATGTTTCCTGGAGTTTTAGCACCTCGTCTTCTTTTGCTCTGATATTCTTTGAGGTTTCCAGCTTAATTTTGTCGAGTTCCTGCGTAAGAGCGCCTATCCTGTCTTCGCTCCCGGCCTTTATTATCTTCAGCTCCTGTTCCCTCTTATACAGTTCTTCCGAATATTTTGTTTCTATCTCGACAAGACGCCTGCTTTCTTTTTCCAGCTCTTCATTCCTCTGCAGCAATTCGTTTTTAAACTTATTCTCCACCTCTACTCTTTCGCCTTCGAACTTCTTTATAGTTGAGGCCAGCTCATTTGTTTTGTCCTCGTACTCCTGCTTGACCCTCGTCTTTTCAATGGATATCCTGTCTTCG
>CAZSIW010000015.1:0-15271 GCA_964606755.1 uncultured Elusimicrobiales bacterium
TAAGGTCATACCATATCGCATGCCACCCATCCCCTTGAGCTTCACCGCGCATCCCCTGCTGGGTCAAATCTACCTCATGGGCTGCCGCTACCTGCTGTTTACCAACCGTGGCAGCTTCATTCATTACCGTGGTTCTTTCGGCAGGGGCAAGGTTGGATTCTATCCCTACCGACATCTCTTGCAAACTCTTAACGTCTATTGTTATGAATGGGTTGCCGATATTGCCGAATGCCTGAATAAGATAGTCAAAAATTGACCAGCCGGACGACGCGGCGCTTACCCATTTATTAGGCATAACTCTCCAGCCCCAGTTGCTCGAAGTCATCATTTTAGCTGAATTTGCTGTTGAATAAGCGTAAGAACCATCTTTAAATTCTAATTTGTCTTTAAGCGTTTTTCTGAAGGTACTGGCATAACCATTGAGTTGATCCGCGTGTTGGGGATAATAATTAGCCAGCCCAGGAAGGAGCACGGTATAGCCATAAGTCCATTCGCCGCTTATAATCCCCTGCGCTTTTGACTCACCGCTGAAGCTCATGCCAATAACGTTTCCGGCATTATCCTTTACCCCAAACATATTTATGGCGTTTATGACAAGATTATAAGTAACCTCTTTACCAAAAACACTGTCCAGTAATTTCGGCCCGAAAGCAAGGCCACCCCAGCTCTGGACATCAGACGCATCCGCAGGGGTTACTTCCCACTGACCGGTGCTTGTATTTTTATTAAGCCCTTGAACTATTAATCCATTTTTAACAAGAGCATCTTTATTTTTTCTTAGGGCACCTTCTATGCCAAGCATGGACTGAGAACATCTCTTATCACCAGTTATTGCATATATCTTTTTAATGGCAGCGTAGGTTGATTCATTATTTTCAATAGATATTGAGTTGAAATAAGAATCAATGCCTGCCGCACTCCACTGTCCTTTTGGTCCCATACGGAACAAACCATCTGCATTTGAGCCGTCCTTTATTTGAAGCGTTAATAACACATTCAATAATTTGTTTGCTTTTTCAACCACTTGTTGCGAAGTAACGTTGGATGTGATACCTGTTTTATTATCCTCGTTATACTTCAAAACTGTATATAAATCAGCATAAAAACCAAGCAGCCAGGCAGTTTCACCGGCTTTTACGTTCCACTGGTTATTATTTATACCGGATTGGCCCTTAAAATGGTCAACCGTATTCCACGGGGCTTCTATCATAAAAGGAAAGCCTCCGTTATCGCGGACAATTTTATTCAACGGGTCAGTTGCAGGATCGCCTTTTTCTGAGACATCAAACGGTTTCGCAGTGTCACCCTTTATGTAATACGCCGTAGGCTGAGCACCGATAAAATTAAAATAATTAACGGCTGTATCAATCACTTTTTGATCTTTCGGAAACGCCCGCAGAAGGGCGCTGACGTCCGCTGACCAGTCATATATTTCTACACCGTTTACTATCGGGCCCCTCATAGTCTTGTCTTCAAGGCTGTCGCTTGTAAACCCATTGTATAACGACTGATTTCCCAACTGGTTTTCATAACCGGGCGAAGGCCGGAAACTGGTAAACCCGTTCGCACCCCATTGAATAAACATGTTTTTTGTCTGCATTACATCAGCCGGAATGTTCATGCTGAACGCAGGTTTAACAGCAGAAAAGGACAAAACTGTCAAAAAGGCTATCATTATAAAGGTCTTAATCGAGAACTTTCTTGAATTTACCGTAGTCAGCACACCGGGAACGCTTATGAGCTTTTCTTTCTTTTGGGCCGAAAAACCCTGGTCATACTTAACAACGAAGCCATGTTTTTCATCGTTCCATACTATGGATTGTGTCGTAACGTCCCCTGTAATGCCAAGCACGACAGATTCGGAGGGGTCGAAGTAATTATAACCCACATGGTCGGTTTTCCATATAAAACCCTGCACGGTATTGAGTCCGTCTTTTTTCGCCACGACAGCAACCTGTTTACCGTCGGTCGACCATACTGGGTTCGGCAACTGTTCATCCGAAGACATCATGTGAACAAAATCGCCTTCAACTCCTGCTCTTTTATAATACATGATCCAGCGATCGTGTCCGCTTTTAAGAGGTATATGAGTCACGATCACCGCACTTTTTTTATCCGGAGAGAATGTCGTTGAGAGAACATTTCCGGGCAAACCGCCTAACATCCGCGAATATTTATACACAGATCCCGACTTGTCTATAGATAGATAACCTTCATCGGCAAGACTTGAAAGGTCTCTTGTTACAGTTGATTCCGAAATGTTTTCGTCAAACCCAAGAGTCTTATCTTCTTTCGCAAGCTTATCGTATGCGGCCTTGTACTCTGTTCTGGTAAAATTATTAAGCCCCATTTTTTCTATGACCACTCTCGCATCTTCCGGACTCTTGCCGGGCACTTCGCCGAACTTGCCGTCCGCTGTACGCGGCTGGACACTATTTTTTCCTTCAAGCTTCGCGATAGCATCAGAAACTTGCTGGATTTCGTTATTCAATTTATTATATTCGTTGTAATATTCAGGATTAGGACTCGTGACTGTAGAATATGTATAATCACCGGCATATGGATAATTCTCTCCAGTAACTATTTCTTCTTCCACTGTCGTCGGTATCTCATTTAATTCTTTTACAAGCATATTCTTTTTACTAGTAAGTATCTCAATTGCCCGCTTGTCGCCAAGCCCGACAAAATACCCGATGGCGGAGCTTTCACCGTTTTTCAGACCAGTCTCATAGAATGCAAATAGTTGGTCATTGGTTGCTCCGAGCGTAACAAGACCATCTTTCTTCAAATCAAAATATTCTGTATTTTGAGTAAGAATTTTGATTATTTGCTCACGCAAATCTGCACTCTTTGCGCCAAGCTTGACAAAATACCCGATTGCGGAGTCTTCACGGTTATTCAAACCGGCCGCATAGAAAGAAAGCAGTTGGTCATCGGTTACTCCAAGGCTGATAAGAACCGAGTTCTTCAGGTTGAAGAAATTGGTATCTTTTATAAGAATATCGATCGCCCGCTTGTCGCCCAGTTTGCCGAGCAGTTCCACGGCTTTGCCACCGTAAAAGGGATCTTTGTTTTTCAATATTTTCACATAATAATCAAATGTTTTTGCTTTGTCTTTTGAATCCAGCATTTTTTCCATATGACGCAGTGTCATATTCTGTACAATACCGAGCGTCAGCCTGGCCCAGTCTGGCTGTTCCGCGTTGGTCTTCGGATTTATTATCGCTATCTGGTTGATAAGTTTGTGAGCGGAAACAGCTGCGATGTCGCGTACCTGGTCCACGGCTATGCCCGAACGAAGCAGGTTATCTATTTCCGAATAGAACGTAGAAACCGGCTTGTGAAGGCTTGCGATATTCATCAAAGAGGAATGTCCTGAGGTCAGTATGCTTACCGCATGCCTGAGCAGGCTGGCGGAACGCCGGTCTGCGGCGACATTATTATCCCCTCTTTCCGCGATGTGGGCGGCCATTTCTGCCACGTGCTTAACAAAACCGGCAGAAAAATGATATTCATGTACCACCTGCTGGGTCAGCATGTTGATCCCGTTGCTGGCCGCGTATTCCATCAAGTGGCTGCTCAAAAATCCAGAGTCATCAATATTTTCGAACTTGGGCGCGACATTGGCCGAAGCGTCATCCTGCTCTTTACTGCTCAGCAGGCCGGCGGCCAGGTTCAGCCTCGTGTATTCCTCTTCATTATTGGCAATAAGTGAAATGAATTTTCTATCTATTTCATGCTGTCTTGCAAGGGATTTAAGCATATCCTCTTTAGCGCCCTTAGCAGGGTTAAGTTTTCTGTACTCGCTCAGCAGTCCGTTCTCCTTGAGCCATACGTAGAACGCATATGTATTCGTAAGGGTTAACCGTGCAGGGATGAAAAATTCTAACGCGCTTTCCGTTGTAAGTGCGCCAGCTTTTTCATTCGTTTTCAATGCTGAAATTCTTTCGTCTATTGCCGCTTTATAAGGCGCAGACTCCGCATACATCTCTAGACTTTCCAACAGTTTGATATTGCTTATACCTTGTATTATCTCTATTACGTTTTCCTTTGCGCCCTGTTTGTAATAGCTCCCTTGTTCCACCAGCCCTATCACCTTTGCAAACACAGCTGCATTATCCGACCGCTCTATAGCCGTTGCCAGCTCATCGGTCTTGCACCAATACTGCGGTTCCCCTGTTACCATCGTCCCGGTCACGTTCACATTGTCCTTAAATATCTTTGTCGCTTCAACATTACTGGTATCCTGCGCATAAAGTGCAGTCGGTGTTACGTGGAGGAATTGTTGAACAGGCTGCGGCAGACAAGACGACATCAGCGATATAACTAAAAGTATGATCATGGCCCTGATAGTATTATGGTTTTTTAACAAATTGACCGCGGCATAAATCACAACACCAACCGCAGCTATTCCAAGAAGAACAGGAATAATAGCGCTTAGGCCGGCAATTGCAGGTATTACCCCAGCCGCTTGCAGACCGAGCAATGTCAAGAGCATCGCGCCTATCCCAACAAACGGGTTGGATTGCATAATAACACTATTATTAGAAACTTTTTTAGTCAGTTTTACGTCTTTGTCTGAGGGAATGCTTTCAGCTCTTTCTTTTAGCGCGGTTTCCAGTTTCGAAAGGAAAGAGTTCAACATGTCGTTCTTCTTTACCCAGTTGAAGTCTTTGCTGTCCTGAAGGCTTTCGATATAATCGGTTATATTGCTGGCGCCTTTGACACCTTTCAGCAGGCCTTCGAAGTAATGCAGGAAATGGCCTTCTTTCAAATAGTGTATAGTAGAAGTTCCGTCTTTGGAATCCGATTCCATTTTCTTTGTCAGGAACGGTTCCAGTCCCGGGGCATCGGCTTTCCCGACAGCGTCAAAACCGAAACTTTCCATCTGCCCGTTCTTTCCTGTGTAGCCGGTAATACGGACACCTTTGATTACTGCCGAGGGGTTTTCCTCGGTTTCCAGTTCATTTATGAAGGCTTTTATTGAAGTATCCTGAGCGTCATTTTCCTCTTTAGCGGAACCGATATAATCGTTTGCGGCCACAGCTTCCATAAGGGTCGAGATATCAGAGTTCCCGCACCTGGCAAGCCACATAGAGCGAAGGGCGTGTTTTGCGTACTCCTGCGGGTTTTTCTCCCACATATTGAGGCCCTGAAGCTCTTTTTCAAGAACGCCTTTTGTGCTTACCTCTTTGCTTAGAAGAGTATTTCCAACGCCCTTTTGTTCGTTAACCTCTATACCCTGGGACTTGATCGCGCCCTCGCCGGTGTATCTTCCGGTAATGGTATCGTAGAAATCAATAGCGGTTATAAGAGTGCCGTAGGCGGCTCCGTCCGCTTCCCAGTATTCGTTTGCGCCTGTTCTTTTTGTTTTGCCGTCTTCTTTCGTGACCCTTGAATCAAAACCCAGAAGGCTCGCGCCAGCCAGCGCCATCTGCTTTTCGTCGTCAACAAACTGTGGAAGGAAGATAAACTTGCCGTACTGTTTCTTCTTTACCGGGTCTTTTTCGGAATCTATCATCTTCCTTATATTGCTTTCGAGCTCCATGTACTGCTGTTTAAGGTCCCTGCTTTCCTTGTACAGCTGAAGCCTTGAACAGATCACGACCTGTTTGCCGTTCTTGACCAGCTCCATTATGTTTTCCGGGTTGAAAACATAATCGCCGACCTTAACCTTTACAAGCCTGCCGACAGAGATCAGGGTGCCTTTGTTCGGATCAAGCTCTTTGTCGGTGCCTTTGAACTTGAATATATCGTTCGCGCGGCTGATGGCTTCCTTTTTCACGGCTATCATTTCATCGCCGGTAACGGTCTTTACGTCAAACGGTTTTTTCGCGGCGAAGCCAAGGTCGTTATATATACCCTCAAACCTTGCCAGCGCTTTCTTTATATCGTCTCCGTTCGAAAAAGCCGACATGGTTGAGTTGCCGTATCTTCCCCGCATGTAAGTGACGTGTGTCCACGCGACGCCGCCGAACAGGTCGGCTATGGCTCCGCCAAGAGCCGCGACGTCATAGTTGCCGCCGGTTTGTTTGGCGTACGGATGGTACTTCTTGTCAACGCCTATCGCTTCAACCGAGTCCGGATATGGGGTCAAACCCTGCGTGTTGTCGATAGTGTGGCATAAGAAATTTATCATGGAGCCATAGAGGGGCGAATCCTTTTTCAATGAATAATCCCTCAAGCCCGCCAGGCCGGAGACGGACTGAGAATCGTTGCCCCATACGACTGCGGGGTTAAAAGTAAGGCCGCGTTTTTCAAACGCCTGCATCCTGAGCTGCTCGGCCCTGTTCAAGCCCTCCGAAACACCAGCGCCGAAGAACGCTGAAAAATCTTCCCAGCTGGCGCTGTTCCTGAACTGTTCCGCGCCATTGTTGTCTAATATCTGCTTGTCATAATTATAGATCGTCTTTGAAAAATAGGCGTCTTTTGCGGGGCAATCCTCTTCGATCAGGAGCGTCGATATACCGTCATCTTTCCTCGTCGCGCTGATTATGTTTATCTTCACTTCCCTTGAACCTATTTTTTTAGTAAAACTCTGGATCACTTTCTTGTCTTTTACTACTTCGTTCCAGTTTATCTCCTCGGCACGGACGCCGTCGCCGTCAAAAACATCGTTCTTGCGGACCAGCTTGTACTTGTACATGGGTTCCACAAAACCAACCTCTGTCCCGTACTTCTGAAGGACCCTGGTGAGCTTATCATAGCTCCTGCCCCTGGTCTGGACCACATATCCGAGGCCGCCGGCTATTACGCTTATCTCCGGGGAGACCAGCCATATCTTGCGCCCCTTGAGGTTCTCGAGCCTTTTTTCCATCCACTTGCCCGGAACGTTGTCATCACTTTTAAGGTTAAACGCCAGAAGCACGGAAACCATGAACTCGGAAACATTGTCGGTATCGTTTTCCATTTCGTCTTCGATCAGTTTTATGAGCAGTTTCTCATCTTCATTGTTCAGCTGGGAAAGGCCTTTAAGCGCCGCACCCTGTCCTTCCACCGGGTTTGCCGGTTCCTTGTTCGGGTCTATGCTGTTCAGGAAAGCCACCAGGCCTATCTTCGCTTTATTCTGTTCTTCGCCCTTGCCGCTCCTGTATGCTGCAAGATATTTTGCAACCTCGTTCTGGAAATATTCTGTATCATCGTTCTGCAGGCTTTCCTGTATCTTGTTGGCAGCTATCGGGCGTTTATTTTTCTCTAGCCAGCTGTTGATGGCTCTGGCAACTTTCTCGCTGCCTACCATATGCGCGACGCTGTCGAGCATGGCGCCGATTTCATCGATCGTGTTGACCGGCTGAGCCGAAACGCCGCCCTTGCCCGTGGTCATTGCCTGCCCTATCTGGGCCTTGAGGTTGGCTTCCCAGTGGAGGGTCCGCATATACTTGCCAAGGAATATGTCTGTTCCGATCAAATGCATCCATGCAAAATAGACTATTGCTCCGCTGACAGCCACCACCAATGAGAATATGTTGTTCGCATAACCGAACACGACGGTTGTCACAATACCAGACAGCAGGAAGAGGCTGAGGCCTGCCGCGAGTGTCGACAGCAACTTAACTGTCTTTAGCGCCGCCAGCTTTTCTACCGCGGGCACAAGCAGTTCTCCCGTGACTGATCTAGCCACGTTCTGCTCGGGTTTCCAGCGGTGGCTGTCGATAAAATCGTTGAACTCTTTTGACTCCGCGAGGCCTTTCTGCCCCTGTCTCGCATATATCCTGGCGAAATCGTTAAGCACGTTCTGCTCTTCATCAGGCGCAACGTAAAGTTCGCTGTAAAGGTCCGCGAATACCGCGTTGTAGGGGTTGTTCATTGACGGATCTGCAAGGCAATGCTCAACGCAAGTATTTGCAGGGTTCTTCCCGGCCTTAAGGGCGTTATAGATGTACATATAAGCGAACCGGTTAGGATAGCCTTCCTGCATTACGGAATAGAATTTGTTGTAGAGCTCGCTGGAGTTCAGAGAAGAAAGGTCCGATATTATTTCCCTGACATATTTCCTGCAGAGTTTCGGGTCGTTTGCCAGGAAATCAGCCCATTCCTCATGACCTGTCTCGTAGGAATCGCCCGTTGTCAATATCGTACCGGCGGGATTTTGGATCGTCATCTGTTCGGATTGTGGCGCCGGCAGGGTTGCGTTCTGCTGTTCAGCCCCGGCCCGCCTGTTATACACGAATAGATTCCCAAAACGGGAGTTAAAATGGATTAGGTCGTTTACGCTTACGGGCCGCGCATCTCCGGCCTGCTTGCGGAACTCTTCTATTATCTGCTTACGGGCAATAAGCGTTGCCGGGTTGTACCCAAGCGTCGCCCGCGTCACGGGGATGCCGTTTGCCTGAAGAAGCGCCGCTTTGTTGATGACCTGTCTGGGAGTGAACCTGCCGAGCACAGACGTCGTCCAGGCCGCTATTTTGTCGGCCATCTGCACGTACGATTTTCCAATACCGTTTCTTGCCGCTTCCTTTGCCGCGATGATCGAAACCGCTTCCAGCAGCGGTTTGGACACCGAGATCTCGCCGTTCGCTCTTATCTTTATTTTGACGTCCTCAAGGACAATGGGACCGCTGGCAGGAAGGCCGAGCTGGTCACGGACCGCGGCATCGTTAAGGTCAAGGATGCCGGGCAGATCGCTGTCTATCGATACACTGCCCTTGAGCACAGCGTTCGCGAAATTGACTCTCCCGTTGATCTCAAGGTAATCGAGCTTCTTTACACTGACACCGTTGAAGGCCGCAAAAACGTTTGTAGTTTCATCGTAGTAACCGTTACATTTCGGCCCGAAATCGAAACCCGGAAGGTGTCCTGGATTGGTGGTTTTAAGCTCCCAGTCGTTCGTATCGAGTTTGAAAAGATCGCTGTAGAGCAGCAGCCAGTAGTCGATCGTGAGCTTTGAAGGCGTGAAAAACCGCGTCCTGTCCTTGGTGTCCAGGTTCACTATCCGCAACAGGTTCTCTATATTATATTGTTTGAGGAGCTCCTTTATCTTTGCGTTGTCCGACTGGGCGACATAATTTGACAGGTTTATCATCGTAGTTCCCAGCGCGCCCTCGACCTGCATATAATTTACCGTCTTTTTAACGCCGTCAACTTCGATCTCTTTTGATTTCGCGTTCTTTATAAGCAGAGGCCCGATTATCTTAAAATATTCTTCGTCGCCTATCTCCTTCTTCAGGTCCCTGAGGAAAGGCACCAGGACGGAATAATTCAGCACCACGGTGTTGGTATTAAAATACTGGGCTCCGCTTTCCCCTTCCGTCAGGCCCATCTCGCCGAACAGCGCTTCCTGCTTATTGCCCTTCGCCATTGCGAGCTCAAGCATGGCCTTCTTTGTCGTGGGTTTTCCATCTTCACCCAGCTCAACGCCTATCTGTCCGCCTTTCTTGTCGATGCTCGCCTTCGTGGTGCTCAGCATCACGATAGGAACTCTCTCTTTTGCCATCCAGCCCGCGATTATCGGGTCTACACCGTTATTTATGCCGTCCTCATTATAGATAGCGCCTATAAGGTCATGGCCTGTATCAGACACATCGAAATCAAGGCTTTCCTTAAGCGCCTTCTGTCCGTACTGTCCGTGGCTGCCGGAAGCTTTTATCTTGTTCCACAGCTTTTTGCTGTCTGTGGCATCTATGCCCGGGAAAACACCTACTACCGCGGTGTCTTCAAGTTTCAGATGATCCTTGTCTGCCGCGAATATCTGACGGTATGTCATTTTTCCGTAATCTTTCGAAGGAATTCCCATCCTGCCGTAAAGGTTCTCGGTGTCAAGCAGTTCATTTATAGACTCTACCGACTCGCTGGAACCAAGCTGCTTTATGGTAGTGGAGGTGTAACTGCCCTTTTCACGCAGCGCCTTGAGTATCTTTACTTCCGACACGCTTATCTTTGTTGTCTTGCCGCTTATCGTTACATCAAAGAACATATCGGAGCCCTTCGCGCTGAGGCTCGGTTTACTGCCTTGCTTCTTAAGGCCCGAAGCTATGAGCTCATCCCATATGCTTTTAAGGAACTCCTCCCTCTTCAGGCTTGTGCCCAAACCGCCGTTGAGAGGATTAAGGATAAGCTTTATTGAATGTGCCGCTTCGCGGTATTCTTTTTCTTTCTTCTTCAGGTCGTTGTATTCCACCGCCCCGAGATATTTTTCCCTGTCCGCTTTGCTCAGGCGGGCGGAAGGCGCAAAGTTTTTATCGATCACAAGGTTCAGCGATTTTCCTTCGAGGTATTGTTTGTAGAGGGAATTGAAATACAACAGGTCGCTGTCGTTGATAGTGCCAATATCCGTAAAACCCATATCCTTGTATGTCTGCCTCAACATTGTGAGGTCGAGGCTTCCCGCTGCGCTTGTTTTGGCCGCGATCGGAGTTGGAGTACCCAGCTGTGGCGCTTCTGACTCTTCATCAGGAGCCACTTTCTTCTCTTCACCGGGCTTGAGCATGACAGCTATCGCGGCCATCACTCCGGGCTTCTTTTCCGGTTCAACCCCCGCCACTACGAGGGCAACCCTCTTAAGCTCCTCTTTGCGTGCCTCATCGGTAACCTCAGTGTATAATTTTATTGCGGGCTCGGTGCCGGAAGGCCGCAGCAACATCCAGTCTCCGTTCTCGAAAACAACCTTGACCCCGTCAGAAGTTATCAGGTTCACAACTTTATTTGGTATGACTTCCGCAGTTTTTTTAACTACCGTTGTGTCCTGTATATCTTTGCCTTCACTTAGCTCCTTTCTAGTAAGAGCTATAAGTTCGTTGACATCTTTCTTTATGCTATCGTCCGCTCCACGTTTCGTTTCCGTGGTCTTTATAAACTTCTTGCCGATCTTTTCTTCCACCATCTTCTGGTATTCGGCAACAGACATGCCTGTGCGCGCCTTTATCCACGTCTTCATCATGTTGATGACCATGCCGTCGTCCCACGACTGCATGAAAGGCCCTACGCCCACGTGAGCGCTTTCTTCGCCGGCCACAAGGAAGTTGACCTTGTTCCTGACGACGTTGTCAACCATCCACTTGAACCCTACGGCGGTCTCTACCACTTCAAGGCCGCAATATTCAGCCACCGCATTCACAAAATTCGATGTGGCGACTGTTTTGCCGACTTTCCCTTTCAACCCGATCTCTTTATTGAGGAAATAGGTAAAAAGCGCGATGAGCGTGTCTGCCGATTCCGGGCCGAACCGGTCGGCGTCGCCGTCAACAGCGATAGGGAACAGGTTCGGATCTTTTGATATCATGCCCATTAGCTCTTTTGTGCTGCTTTCGAGCGTAGGGTTCGGGGCTCCGTTCACCTGGCTGAAGCTCGGGTCATGGTTATCGGTGTGTATCATCGTGTAACATTCCCTGCCGGATTCTTTCGAGATCGCCTCAAACAGGGCCTTCATGTACTTGACGCTTGTGCCCTGCATCGGGTCAACGGCAAACATGAATTTAGGGTTGTTCTTTACATAATTTACTATATCGTCCCACGCGCCGAGTTTCTTTAGCCCGGGTATAAGGTAGCCGTTTACATATTTATTGACAGCCTCGTCCGCGCTGAGCTCTGTCACCATACCGTTAGCCTTCGCCGCGTTATAGCTCATGTGCCGGTACGTTTTTGCCTCATTCGCGTATTTCGATATCGCGTCCGTAGCTTCCTTCGGAGCCGCTCCGCCGTGATAAGGCGAATATTTCAGGCCGTCATCGGTAGCCGGGTTATGGCTGGCTGTAAAATTGATGACTCCGGTGATCTCTTCATCGCTCCCGGCCAGATATGCTGACACAGGGGTAGGCGTAGGTTCCTCAACTATGATCCTCGCCTTTATCCCGTTGCCCGCAAGGATCGCCGCGGTCTCAATGGCGTTCATCTTGTTGTTCTTTCTCGGGTCATACACGACCAGTATCGTGCCGTGCTTTACCTCGGCGTTGTGATACTCCGCAACACCCTGCACCGCACGCCTTATGTTCTCAATAACGAACGTTGCCTTGCTTTCTTTTATGCCCAGAACGCTTAATCGTTTCCTGATCCGCTCCGGGTAGGCGCTTACAAGTCCACGCCAGCCGCTGGTGCCGAACTCTATCTTTACTCCGGTATCCGCCAACGCGCGTACTGTGACCGCCTTATTTCCCGTTGACACGACCTGTTTCGCCTCGGCCGCGCTGGTTCCGGCTACGACTTCAGCAACTTTCTCCGCAACTACGTTTACCAGTCCGGCAGGATTTACCGGAGTAACCCCCAGAGCATGCGCCGGGGAATAGAATTTCTTTGTAAGATCAACTTCAACCTTTCCAGACAGATCGGCATTTATATCAACCGTTTTAATGCTTGTGCCGCCGTTGTTCACCGCTTCCTTCACGGCAGCCATCGCTGTTTTTTCGAGCTTAGGATATGAAATGGAAACACCGCCCTCATCTACGGTAATCGTAACGTTTTCAAGCACAAGAGGACCGGCAGCCGGCAGCCTGAGTTTTGCTCTTATGGAAGGGTCGTTAAGATCGATCGTTGCCTCTGTCTTGTTTATTAACGTGACTTGTCCTTTGAGCACTGCATTCGCCAGTTTAAAGTTCCCGGTTTTGCCTTTTGGGTCGGCCTGAGCATCCAGGCCTTTTATTTCAAGCGAATCGAGTTCCGGTATCTTCACGCCATCAAAAGCATCAAGGAAAGTAAGCACATCCTTAAAATATGATGAGTTTGCGGGCATTTCGATCCCGGGCAGGGGACGTGAATTTTTGAGTTTCAGCTCCCACGTATTGGTGTCCATCTCAAAAAGACCGCTGTAGAACTGGAGCCAGATGTCTGAAACCATCTTTACAGGGGTAAAGAACTTCACTCTGTTCGTTTCGTTTACATTCACTATCCTGAGGAGATTGGTTATATTATGATTGTCGAGCACCGCCTGTATTTTCGGGTCTTTGTTGGTCTTGAAATAGTTCGCGAGGTTCAGTATTACAAGGCCCAGAGCGCCTTCAAGCTGGGCATAATCGGTTTTCTTTCCGTTCACTTCTGTGTTTTTTATGTTGTCTATCAGGTCGGGAGTTATGAGTTTATTGAATTCGGCCTCGTCCATTACGGCAATAAGATCTTTAAAAAACGGGATAAGCACGGAATAATTAAGAAGTACTGTGTTTGTATTGAAATACTGAGGCGCAAGCTTGCCGTCGACGTCTGTAACACCCACTTTTGGGCTCAGCCCCATCTCGCTGAACAGGTCCGCCTGTCCGTTGTTCTTGGCGGTGGCAAGCTCGAGCATCGCAACTTTATCCATTTCCTTGCCGTCTTTATCCTTGATCTTCTGAACACCTATTTGGCCGCCCTTCCTGTCTATGCCGGTCTTTGTCGTGCTTATCATGACCATCGGGACTTTATTCTTTGCCATCCAGCCGGTTATCACGGGATCTACGGTATTGTTATTGCCGTCTTCATTATAAATGGGATTTATCAGATAGTGGCCATTAGGGATGTCTGCCAATTCTTTCTGCCTCTCAATATCCACCAGCTTCCTGAGAAGCATCGCGCCCACCTGGCCGTGGCTTCCTGAAGCGGGTATCTCGCCTATCAATTCGTTCGTTTTCGGGTCGACTCCGGGGAAAAGCGAAACTATGTGCAGCGGATGAATCCCGAGTTTTTTGCCTTGCTCGAATATCTGCCTGTAGGTCAGGTTACCGTACGGTTTCGTTTTCAGACCCAACCTGGAGTACAGGTTCTCCCTGTCGAAAAGGCTGTTGACGGAATCCTCGGCATCGTGCATCGTTATTTCTTCAAGCACCGACCGGGCGTATCCCTTCGACTCATTCAGCGTTTTTAATAGTTTGGCTTCCGAAACGCTCATCGTTACGGGTTTACCATCTATTTCAATGTCGAAACAGATGTCAGAGCCTTTGGCGCCGATCTTCATAATCTTGTATTTATCTGCAAGAGCGATCTTTTTCGCAATTATGTCCGCGGTGCTTGCTTTGCCGATGCCCACATATTCGTTGAGAGCTTCAGTGATTTTCGCCGTCGGTGCGGTATCAAGTTTGTCCGCGGCAACGCCGCGGCTGGTAAGAGCTTCGTCAATATCCTTGTTATCACCTTTCTTGTATTCCTTTATGAATTTGGAAAGATTGACATTTCCCTCTTCGAATGCGCGGTCGCCGCTAAGCTTCGCGAGGAAGGTCTGCCTTGACACATTCGTCCCGAGTCCGCCGTTCAACGGACTGAGCAGCAGTTCAACCGATTTTGCCGACAACCCTGAGTAATCCTCCGTCTTATTTTCCTCCAGCAACTCAGAGTATTCTTTGGCGCCTATAAGGTCTTCTCGTTCCTTGGCGGTAAGCATCGCGGAGGGACGGAAATCCTCCTTGTCTATTTTCATGGCGCTGCCGGATTTGGCTTTTCCGTTCTTTTTGTCAAGATATTGGTCGTAAAGCGAAGTAAAATACTCCAACTCCTTGTCGGGATCGCTCGCGCCGTCACTTAATTTGTATTCCTTAAGCACATTATTCAAATGGATTTTAAATGTTATATCGCTGAGGGCCTGCTGAATGGTGGAGAAAAGTCTGGAAGGGTAATTGAACAACGATTCGTCTACATACACTTTGCCGTTCTGCTCTGTCATGCTGAACTGTTCATACGGGCCGGCGCGCAGATGCCCGATCTTCGCGAGCACTTCGGCAATCAGGTTTTCATCGATGCCTTTGTTCTTCAGATCCAGTCTTATTTCATCAAGCGCCAGCTTTAGTACCTGCGTTTCTTTGTTTTTAAGGGCTCTCGCTGTTTTATCGTTCAATTCTTTCAATGTTGTTCCTTTTTCGGTTTTAGCATTGCCTTTAAACACAGTTTTCAAGGGTTCTTTAACCGCGGATATGGCAGACTTTGTATTTTGCGCTTTGAATGCGTTTACCCTTTTATGGTTATTGTAGATACTGACGCCCAGCGCTGCCGCAAGGATCGTCACGCCCAGCACGGCTGCCACGCACACCCAGTCAATTGACTGGAAGTTCCCGTTTAATATGTAATTAGCCTGTGCCTGCAGGTGTCCCAGGAGAGTTACGGGTGCGCCGGCGGCATGAGTTGCGACTGCGGACTGTACCGCCGGTTGCAGGCGCTGGTAAACCAGGTCTCCGGCGCGGTAATTGTAGATTATGTCTCCAAGCGTATCCCCCGCTTTAACCGTGTAGGTGCCGGTAGGAAGCGTTATGATTTGCCCGGGCACTATGTAATTAATGTTTGTAATACCGCTATTATCTCGAATAAACGCCATCACCTGGGACGGAGTCATTGATACGTTTTGCAGCACGTTCCCGGTGACCTGCTGGGCAAAAGCTGCCGC